>CAZANF010000020.1:7274-18740 GCA_964486425.1 uncultured Spirochaeta sp.
CGCATTCGAAAGGTGCTGCACAGCAAGTCTCCGATAGTAGTTGCAGCCGAATATATCGCGGATCTGCACTCGGATCCGGTAGAAGAGCAAGCCCTTACCAGATCTCTGCTGTCGGAGATGAAGCAGGTGAGCGAGAATAACCCGCTGTTCAGCGAGGAAATGCGGCTGAATATGGCCAATATCAATCAGCAGGGCAAGATAGCAGATTTTATTACCTCAATCCTGCATATAGATCGGAATGATCAACAGGATATTCTGGAGACTTTTGATATTCAGCAACGACTGGAAAAGGTCCTGATGTTCATAAAAAAAGAGCAGGAGGTCTTGCGGATACAGAAGAGAATTACAGGGCAGATCAACGAAAAGATCGAAAAGAGCCAGCGTGAATACTTTCTGCGCGAGGAACTGAAAGCGATTAAACAGGAACTCGGCATCCCGACAGACGGTAAAAGTAATGATCAAACCCGTTTTCAGGAACTCTTTGAAAAAATCCCGTTTGATGGCGAAGCCCGTGAAACAATTGAAAGAGAGCTTGAAAAGTTTTCATTGATGGACAGCAACAGCTCCGAGTTTATAGTAACCAGGAATTACCTGGAAACCGTATTCGCTCTTCCCTGGCATGAACCGGAATCTGAATCCATTGATATTGCACACGCACGCTCGGTACTGAACTCGGATCACTACGGTCTGGATGATGTAAAGGAACGTATCCTTGAGTTTCTGGCGGTTCGCAGACTGCAGGCAAACGCCAAAGGCAGCAATATCATTCTGGTCGGACCTCCCGGGGTCGGGAAAACCTCGATCGGACGATCCGTAGCCAATGCGCTCGGCAAAGAGTTTTTTCGCTTCTCTGTCGGCGGCATGCGAGATGAAGCAGAAATAAAGGGGCATCGGCGCACCTATGTCGGTGCCATGCCCGGCAAAATCATTCAGGGGCTCAAGATTGTGCATTCAAAGTCCCCGGTGTTCATGATAGATGAAATCGATAAACTCGGAATGAGCTACCAGGGTGACCCCAGTTCGGCGTTGCTGGAGGTACTGGATCCGGAACAAAACATACAGTTTCGTGATCATTATCTCGATCTACCCTTCGATCTTTCGAATATCCTGTTTATCGCAACCGCCAACTCGCTGGACAATATTCCGAAACCCCTGCTTGATCGAATGGAGGTAATCCGTCTGTCGGGCTATATCGAACAGGAAAAGGTTGAGATTGCCAAAAGATATATCATTCCGAAATCCGCGCAGCGAACCGGCTTGACCCGCAGCAAGATCCGCTATTCAAGGAAAGCGCTGCAGACAATTGCCGAAAACTATGCCCGTGAGGCAGGCATGAGAAACTACGAAAAGCTCATCAACAAGATCCATCGCAAGATTGCCCTGCAGATCGTTGAGGAAAAGCTGGAACTGCCTATCAAAATCGAACCCGATAATCTCGTTGATTATCTTGGAAAGCCGATATTCGAGGAAGCAGCCAAGCGGGTAACAAAGCCTGGCATGGCAATCGGGCTTGCATGGACCAACTTCGGCGGCGATACCCTGGTGATTGAAGCTTTGGCAAATCCCGGCAAAAGCGGGTTTACCCTCACCGGTCAAATGGGTAAAGTAATGCAGGAATCTGCAGGCATTGCGTACAGTTATGTGCGCAGCATTGCATCCGAGTATGGTGTTTCTGCCGATTTTTTCGAAAAGAACCACATCCATCTGCATATTCCAGCCGGAGCAACACCAAAGGACGGACCATCAGCCGGTATTACCATGGCATTGACCCTGTTGAGTCTGGCTACCGGAAGACAGGTAAAGAAAAACCTGGGAATGACCGGCGAACTGAGTCTGGTCGGGCAGGTGCTGCCGATAGGCGGCTTGAAAGAGAAAACCATAGCAGCGCGGCGTAATGGTATTAAGACCATCATTATTCCGGAGCAGAACCAGAAGGATTTAGATGATATACCGGAATACATACAAAAAGGCCTGGTTTTCCACCCCGTGGACCGGATGCAGGAAGTACTGGACCTTGCTCTCAAGAAATAACCTCCGCGTGCTGCAGCCGGCGGCTGTGCTGCCGGCCGCAGCAGTAATGTTCAGCATGCTTGTAACCGCATGTGTCCCGACGGCCGCAACAGCAGAACCCGAAACCAGCCCTGTGATCATTTCCGAACCGGAATATCTGCATCCCGAGATTCTGGTTACCAGTGATGAACTGGAAACTGTGACCGCAGGATTGCCTGCAGGACAGCGGGAAGCCATACTGGAGCGTCCGCAGGTCTTTCTGGAACTGATTGATCAGGCTCTGAACCAGCCTTACGAATATACCGTGCTGGTTGACAAGTCCCACGGACTTGAAGCCGATTTCGCTCCGGATGATCTGGTTTCCCTAAACGAGTACCCGCAGTTAGAAACTACGCGCAATGATTTATCACTCAAAAAAGCCATTATGCCGATGCTGCTCGCACTGAATGAGGCCGCGCGTCAGGACGGTATTCATCTATTATACGGTTCTACCTACCGCTCATACAATTATCAGTTCAATCTGTTCAACAGATGGGTCGACCAGCTGGGTGCGGAGGAAGCCGCCCGGGTATCCGCAAGAGCCGGTCACAGCCAGCACCAGCTTGGAACAGTGGTTGATTTTTCTCCGATCAGCCAGGAGTTCGCCCTGACCCCAGATTACCAGTGGCTGAGAGAAAATGCTCACCGATTCGGGTTTTCACTTTCCTACCCCGCTGGAATGGAGGAGATTACCGGTTATAATTATGAAAGCTGGCACTGGCGGTATATAGGTCGCACCGGGATTCAGCTTCAACAGGAGTTTTTTAATAACGTACAGCAGCATTATCTCTCCTATCTGCATGATAATCGGGATTTTTTTACATCAAAACGCAAATAGGGACATGATACGATATGCATCATTCAACTGATAATCTTCGCCGTGTTCGAAGCTGGATAGATCGGCAGGAGCTGGTACACCCGCTTTCTACCGATCGCCCGACTACTATTGAATGCTTTTCGGCACTGCGCGATCTCTGCTGCCCTCCCAATGAGAGAACAACAGAGGCCTCGGAACAGGTAGAGAGATTCATCGGTTATGCGCAGAAATATGTGATAATTCTTATAGACGGCCTTGGAGACTGCTTCAGGGAGCTCTTCCCCACCGGTGGTTTTTTGAATTCAGCCCGGCAGCTGCCCCTGGTTACGGGTTTTCCATCCTCGACTGCACCTATGCTTACCTCATTCGCCACCGCCACCTGGCCTGCGGAGCATGGCATTACCGGCTGGAATACCTATTTCCAGGAGATCTCGAGAACCATTACCATACTGCCGTTTGTAGAAACCGAAACCAATATTTCGGGTTCAGCACTTGGACTCCAGCTTCAGGACCTTATTCCGGCCACTCCATGGTACCAGGACAGCACACGTGAAATAGTAACCGTAATGCCGCGAAAAATTGCGCAGCAGCAATTCAGCACATGGGCGCGTTCGCAGCTTCCTGCCCGGGGGTATGCAAAATTGAAACAGGCTGCGAAAGCAATCCTGCAGTCGGCCCATCAGGGAGAAAATGAAAAACTAATCTATTGCTATATCCCGTCTGTTGATACAGCAGCACACTCACACGGATGCGATTCAGCTGAGGTTGCTAACGAGATCCTGTTGCTGGATACCTGGCTCACCAGACTGCGCAAGCAGCTCCCTGCCGATACGAAACTCCTGGTTACCGCTGATCACGGGCTTATTGATACCCGGGCGGAAAGCTACTTTTCCGTGAATGAACAGACGCAGATTATGCAATTTCTCTCCGCTCCACCCTCCGGTGAGTCCACGATGCCGATATTCCACGTGACCCCGGGGAACGAAGAAAACTTCCTCCGTTTTTTCAATCACACCCCGTACTCGGAATACTTTTCGCTGCTATCTGTAGATCAAGCCAATGAACTGCGGCTTTTCGGCCCGGAACCCCTGCAGCCGCTGATGCGACGCCATCTCGGATCATTCATAGGCATAGCCCATCATCCCGCAGTGATGAAATATGAACCCGGCGAATCACAACCTGCGCATCTGCGGGCTGTTCATGGCGGATTGCGGCCCGAAGAGATGTATGTCACCCTCTACATGGAGTAAGAGTATGGAAATTCTATCCCCCGCAGGAAATCTGGAAAAACTGAATATTGCATTTGCATACGGAGCGGATGCCGTATATATGGGATTGCCAGGTCTGTCGCTGCGGGCAGGTGCCGAGAGCTGGGACAACCAGCAGGTAGCGCAACTGCCGGCTGCCCTGGACTACTGGAGAAAAATAAAACCCCGAAAACTCTATGTGGCACTGAACCGCTATGTACATCAGAAAGATATCCCGGTCCTCGCCGGTATTGCAGAGAAAATCGGTACGCTGCCTGCAGATGCCTTTATCATTAGTGACCTTGGAATGATTCCCTCCTTGAAACGTATGTTTCCTGACATTGAGCTGCACCTTTCCACCCAGGCCAACTGCACCAACAGCGAGGCTGCACGAATGTATCTGGATATGGGATTCTCGAGGATTGTTGCCGCCAGGGAATTGACACTGGCCGAGATTGCCGACATGAAGCAGTAGGTTCCCGAGCTCGAGATTGAAGTCTTTGTGCATGGGGCAGTCTGCATTGCATATTCCGGCCGCTGTCTGCTTTCCAGCTGGCTGACCGGCCGCAGTGCCAATCATGGCGAATGCACCCACAGCTGTCGGTGGCAGTATCGCGAATTCGAGGAGAAAAAACGTCCCGGCTCTCCCCTGAGAGTGGAAGAGCACGATGGATTCTCAACGATCTTTTCTCCGGAAGATATGTGCATGATTCAGCACCTGGACAAGCTCCGCCAGGCAGGGGTACACAGCCTGAAAATTGAAGGGCGCATGAAGTCTGCATACTATGTGGCGGTAGCAACCCAGGCATATCTCGCCGAGCTGGATAAAGTCCGCGGGGTTCCACATTCAACTGCCGCAGCACACCATGCCGCCGCCTCCCGGCAACTGCTGATGGAACTTCCGCATCGCGGTTACAGCACCGGAATGTACTTTGGTACGCCGAAGCTGGAAACACCGCCGTCGGAACATGGCCCGCGCTTTATGGGCATTATACAGCCTACAGAGGATACAAACCGCTATGCGGTGGAGGTGAAGAACCGGTTTTCGGTGAATGACGAAGTGGAGATTATCTCTCCGGGCATGTCACTCCCTGTTCCGCTCCAGGGAGATCTGGAAAATGAGGATGGCACGCCAGCTGATTCTCTGTATCACGGCAAGCCCGGTTACATCAGAACCTCTCGGCACATCCCGCCGTATTCCATCGTTCGCAAACCGCACAAGCCTACACCGCCCGGTGCATAGCCTGATTTGACACCTCCAGGCGCAGTGCGCGTCGTCGTGGTTCTCCGGAGGACATCGCACCAATCAGATATACGGCCATTCCAATCATTACCGCAATTCCCGCCCGAATAGTTCTGCCGCCATTAGCAGCAGGCGGAATATACTGAATTCGACCAACCTCCCATGCGTGAGAACTGGAATAATCCTTTTCAGTTTTAATGAGCCCCTGATCACTGCGAAAATATCCAGCCTGCGAGGCAAACCGCAGCAGGTAATCCGGGTCTTCGCGGAGCATACGCAGATCAGCAAGCAGGGCCTGGTTTTTTTGCTGAAGCTCCATGGTGTTTTCCTGCAGCTTCCGGACAATCTCACCTCGTTCCCGATATTGCAAAATACCACTCTCGCCCCATATAACCTCAAGGGAAAAAAAAGTTGCACAAGTAAAAACTGCAGCCAGCAGAAAATTTATGTATCGCATCACCTTCCTTTTCGGAGTAGATTCGCAGCAACTTGATTGTATCTTCAGTTGACAAGGCTTTACACGGATTATACTCTTAGTAGTTAAAGGTTCGTAATGCTGTTCCGATATTTTAAGCAGCGAACCCTTTCGCACTGTAGGAGTGTTCCATGGCTTTTGATGATACATTTGAAGACCTCCCGGAAGAAGACTTTGATATTGCCGATGCAGATCAAGATGAACTGGAAGAATACGGGGTCTGGGTTACCGGTGAGCCGGAGGATATAACCTCCTTCGATGAAACCGATGCCGACAGCAACGAAGGAATGCAGGATATCGATGACTTCAGCGACGAGACTGAACTGTCCGATATGGATACTGAACTTTCTTTTGATACCGATGATTCTGCAATCTCGGAAGAGGAAGAAACACTCCTTCAGGATATTGCGGAAAATGGTTCCGATTCACCAGAAACAGAGGAAGAGGATCAGCTTGACGATCTTTCCTTCTCGGTCGAGGATCTTGATGGTTCCGACGATGAGATTGAGCTGACTACACCGTCACCCGAAGATTCCGACATCGCTGTATCTGATACTAACGAGCCTGAAGTTACAGAGCACAAATCCAACGATGAGATTGAAACCCTCGATTTGGATTCCTTTGATGATCATACCCCGCAACCCTCTTCTGCTGAGAAGAAACCTGCGGAAGAAACCTTACATGAGGATTCAGATACCTCAGAGATAAGCCTGGATGATTTCTTCGATGAAGAGCCGGAGCCAGCAGCCGATTCACAGAGCTATATTGATGAAGATGATGATGAAGAGGATGAGTTTCTCGATATCGACATTGATTTCGACGAGGACCCGTATGAGCTTCCTCCGGAGATTGAACTGCAAAAGCCCCAGACGAATTACTCCGACAGCGACGAGGACACGGACACCAAGGTGGGCGAAGAGATAGATCTGGATGATTTCTTTGATACCGACAGTCAAGACATGGAATCCGCCGAATCGCTGGACAGCGAGACTACTGGTACCGAGCTGGAACGTACTCAGGAAGCAGAGGAACCAGCGGTTGCGGATGCGTTTCCTGCAGACGAAGAAACCCCGGATTTTCACAACACCGAAAACATTCCCGACATGCCGGAGTTCGACTCATCTGCATTTGAATTGGAAGAAGATGAAGACAGCACCGAGTCATATACCACCCAGGACATCTCACTGGATCAGGATGATCTGGTAATCCCGGATGAAACAGACAATGAAGAAGCAGATTCTGCCGCAACCGAACCGGAGCCCGAGGCAGAGATTGAAGCTCAACACGATTTTACCCCCGATGACCTGGATATCGAAATAACCGAAGAACCATATATCAATCCACCGATAGAAGATCAGGATGATGAGTATCTTCGCCAATCCGAAGATGAGGAAGAAGAGCCACAGGTACCGGTACGGAATACCGACCTCACAACCGAAGCCGGCCAAAAACAAGCAGCTGTTCATGCAGAATCATTCAGCGGTATTGAAAAAGAGCTGCATAGCATACGTGAGGAACTGGCTGCCCTGAAACAGGAGCTTGCATATATGCGCGCACCTCAGCAGGCCGCAGCACCCGAGCCCCAGGCTGCCTCTGAGCCTGAAACTGCTGCGCCGGAAGCCTATGAGCCGGAAACTCCCCCGGTACCGGAGTCCGCCGATTTCGACGAAGAAATGGAAGACGATGGCCAGGGTTTCTTTGAGGATGATGAAGATGAGACAATTGCACTTACGGGAGACGAGTTAGATAACATCCTGAACACTGCCGAGTTCACGCAGCAAACCGGAACCTCGGTCGAGCCGGAATATGATACGGAATCCGATGAAGATGAAGAAATCATTGAGATTCCAACAGAAGAATCAGAAAGTACTGCCGTCGAGGAACCCGCTGATTCGGAAGAAGAATTAGAGTCCGGATACACCTATGAGGACACGGAATCGCTCGAAACAGATCAGGAAGAACCGGTTCAGGAGATTACACTTGAACCTCTGGATCACGAAGAGGATGAAGAAGATACAGAGGATGAGTTTGATATTGATGAAGGCTCCAGCGAACTCGATTTCACCACCGATGATGATGAAGACGCGATTGAAAGTATGGCAAGCCTTGATATAGATGACGAACTTGATGATATCGATAGTTATAAAGCCGAGTATGATTCAGAAGATGATCTGCATGAAGAGCTTGATGAGCTGGAAATAGATGAGCCGGAAACAGATGCCGAGCCGACAGCAGATGAGACAACTGCAGAAACTGAAGCCGCTGAAGTGCCCGCAGAAAAACCACAGGATAACGACGAAGAAGATGATTTGCCGGCTGGTCTGCGTGAAGAAATCCGCTCAATATTAAGCTATATGGATCAATTGCTGGAAAGTCTGCCCGAGGAAAAGATCCAGGAGTTTGCACGCAGCGAACACTTTGCAGTGTATAAACGTCTATTTGATGAACTGGGACTATAAGTCCTGGTTCATTAACCTACCGAGGTACTCATGGGATTGATGCAGAAGGTTCTTCAGGATCCGAATCTACAGAAACGTGGATCACTGATGTCCAAGGCAAATCAGGTCAAGGGTGAACATCCATCAATCCGTGAACTGCTGCAGAATCAGGATAACTCGCTGCAGAACCCTGAGTCAATCGTAGAGGAACTCAGCGCAAGATTACAATCGATTTCCAGCGGAAGACTGGTCGGGTATCATATTCTCCACCTTCTCTCTTCCCGTCTGCAGCTTGATCAAATGGTACTACTGCTGGGCGACTCCACCTTCTCCCGATATTCAGCCGCGGCACACTGCGGACTGGATGCAACAACGCCACGAAAGATGCGATTCCCGGAGGATACCTTTCTGCAGTTCTTTGGAGAGCTCCCCGGCGGTATCGGTATGCACACACCAGCCCGGTTTCCGTCTCTGACAGGATACTGCAGCACCTCACTATGGGATGACACCGAAAGAATTCTTGCTCTCCCGATTCGGCATACACTAAAAAACGGAAGCAGCCTCTACCTGGGAATAATTCTTGTTTTCCGAAGCCGGCTCGCCTCGCACCAGGATGATAAACTCTCGGGCCTGATCCTGAGTCTGCTCTCTTCATTGATTGCCGAAAAGATTTATACCCTTCATTACCGCTGCATGGAGGGCTCTCAGCCCCCGATCGTGCTGACCGACAGTACGGAGATGCAGACTGATACAATGAGTGATTCCTTCCGTCTGGACCTCTCGGAAGTGATCTCCGAAATATCAAGCTCCTTACCCTTTTCAGATCCGAATGTACTTTCCAATGAGCTGGCCACCAGTGCTGCGGCGTCACTGGAGAAATTGGGAAATGTATTCTACGACTACTCCTCGCATACACTATCAGTGGGGATACTCAGCCCCTCTCTCTCCCCGGAATGCGTGTGTCGTGCATTAATTCATGTATGGCAGCGACTCTATCCCGAAATCCCGAAGAACCGTTTATCTCTACTGTGCCATCAAACTGCATGAAATCCAGAACTCAATTCAGCATACACGGAATCGCTCTGCACTCCGGCTATAACCCGGAAATACAGGCAGAGCGCTTTATTACCCGTAACACACCACCCGATACCAGAACCATACTGATTATTGGAGCCGGATTCGGCTTTTTATGTGCACAAGCAAAGCGCTTGTTTCCGCATGCCAAAATACTAGCGGTGAAAGCATCCCCTGAAATCCCTGATGAAACACCGGAGGCATATAGCTGGGATTCCGGGAATCATCTGAATCTGTTCCAGTTTCTTCGCCGCAGCATTCAGTACGGGGATATGATCGGGCTGCAAGTTCTGTACTGGCAGCCCGGTTGTCGGCTACTTGAAGATCATATACCTGGATTCATGTATATTATTCAGTCCGCTATAGAAATGATTCAAATGGAACTGGTCACAATGGGCACATTCGGCAGGCGATTCCTGATAAACTCCGTGCACAATGCAGTTCGGATCAAACCTGAGTCTCTGCATTTGCCCGACAAACCAATCCTGCTGGCGGCCCCCGGTCCAAGTCTCAATCTTCATTTAGCTGCACTGAGAGACCATCGCGCCGACTATAATCTGATTGCTGTCTCATCTGCATTACAGCCGTTAATCTCTGCTGATCTATATCCTGATGCAGTAATTGCCATTGACGGCGGCTACTATGCGAGGGAGCTGTTATCTCCGCTTTCTCTGCCAAAATGCGGCGACATACCGCTGCTGGCGTACCCCCAGGCTGCCATACCCCGTCTGCTCAATAACAGGCTGCTGATTTTCGGTGATCCGACTACCCCCGAGGGATCATTTTTTCCGTCGCTGTCAGGCCTTGCTGCCGCTGTTGAAACAATGGGGACAGTCACCGCAGCTGCGGCCAATCTGCTTGATACCATCTACGGCCTGCCCGTGCTTTTCGTCGGTCTGGATCTGCAGAGCAGTCCGTTTCAAACACATGCCGACAATCATCATTCAATACGACATCAACTCACTGTCCAATCCCGCACCCGCACCCTTCTAAGCAGCTGCGTACACCGCCATGAACGCGGCTCTGCAGCCCTGCAGACTTATCGCAGCTGGTTTGCATCTCATCAGTCTGTATATCCATTTCGCTTGAGCACAGCAGCCGGGGGAACGGATGTACTTCCTGAACAATCCATCCAGGGTTTTGTTCATGAGTCGGCCTCTGCTGCTCTGGATCTGCATACCGAGGGCGTCGCAATAGCGGATGTACGTGGCCGGATTGAACGGATCACCATGGATGTTGAGGATTATTTATGCAGATGCATGGAGATAGATTTCCTTTCTCACTCTCCGCAGCTTGAATATGTTATCTATACCACATTGCCGAAGCTGCATACGGGGAACGGCTCAATTGATTACCCGGCACTTTGTGCAGAATGGAACAGTCTCTCCTCCCGTTTACTGGAGATAGCCTGTGCGTGAATTCCCGAACGATACTCTCTCCAAAAACCTGTTAGCCCTGTCGGGTTTCAATCTGCATGAGGCAACATCTATCGGAGACACTCACCCATCCGACTCTTTGCTGTTCAATACCGCGAAAAGCGGACAACTGGTGCCGGTGATACAAAGCAGCGGTCGCCCCAGACCACTGCACTCACAGTTTGATCCACTGCGTGAGGCTTCACGACTGGCCAGTCAGGTCAGTACCGGCGAGTTTGTTATTGTTTTGGGTTTTGGTGGAGGATATCATATACGTGAGCTGCTTCAGAACCAGGCAGTTGAATCGATTCTCATTGTCGACTTCGAGTATCCCTGCATGCGCTCGATCCTTTCCCATATAGATGTGAGCGATATTTTTGTTGATTCCAGAGTGCGTTTCTTCATCGACCCGTCCGTGGAAGATATCCGGAATTACCTGCTGGAGCGATATATTCCAGCACTTATGGGGGATATACGTTCACTCGAACTGCGATCCAGAACCTTGATGCTGCCGGAGCTGTTTAACTCCATCCTGGAGGTCCTTACACAAACCATACGCACGGTTTCAGAGGACTACTCGGTACAGGCACGCTTCGGTCGACGATGGATGAGTAATACAATGGCAAATCTTGCTATTTCCGATCGTCATAGTATTACTATCCCGCCCCGGCGCAAGGTGATGATAGCTGCCGCAGGACCATCGCTGGA
>CAZANF010000021.1:0-18493 GCA_964486425.1 uncultured Spirochaeta sp.
CAGGAAATCCGGGGCTGTTTCTGTCTCTGCACCGGAAACTGGGAACCGGGGCAGGGTCTGCAGGGGCGCTGCGCTACCCGGAGAGAAAGGATGTAGTTGTGTATCACGATCCTATGGGTATTACGGAAGACGGCAGGCTGGGAATCTCGGTTGGGATCACCATTCCTGCGGATGCTGCTGCTGCCGGCGAAATCGGCAGCTTATGGATTGCAGCCGGGCGACGGTTATTGCTTCGAGCTGTACCCTGCAGATTGTTATACCAGAGCAACCGACACTACTACGGTCGATATCCATGTGCCGATACAACGCATGCATGCAATCACGAAACAGGGGGCAGGAGGTAATCAATGAGCTATATTACGCTGAATCGAGACAACATAGATTCGGAGCATATTTGCTGTGCCATAGCCGACAAAAAATGTGCCCGGAGCTATGGATTAAAGAAGGAGTGGCTGAAACAAGCCTTTGATAGCGGATTTGTGTTTCGAAGGATAGATGATAGGGCCAAGGTATTTATTGAATACGGTCCGGCGGAGACGGCGTGGATACCGGTAACGGCACCGAACTCCTTGCTCCTGGGGTGTTTCTGGGTCTCGGGAAGGTATAAAGGAAAGGGGCACGGAAAGGCTTTGATGCAGGAAGCTGTTCGTGATGCAAAGGCCCAGGGAAAGGACGGTCTGGCAGCAGTCACGGGAAGCAGGAAATATCACTTTATGAGCGATGCAAAATGGCTGCTGAGGCAAGGGTTTATTGAATGTGACACCACACCCGCCGGGTTCTCGCTGTTGTTTTTAGCGCTCACCGAGACAGCGGAAGTTCCGCACTTCAACAGGCAGGCGAAACATGCCGAATCCCCGGATGCCGATGGATATGTGGTGTATTATTCAAACCGCTGCCCCTACACCGAATACCATGTAACGGAATCGCTTGCGGAAACCGCAAACAACAGAGATCTGAATATCAAGGTGATAAAACTCGAGACAATGGAACAGGCGCAATCCGCTCCGACACCCGCGACCATCTTTTCACTCTTCCATAACGGGAAATTTATCACCACAGATGTGAGTGTATGCATGGACAGCAGGTTTGACAAGATTGTGTCGCAGTCGATGAGGCTATAGTTGCCTTCTGATTTTTCTTTCTGCACTTTATAGAATAGAGCAGAACGGGAGGAGGCAGCATGGCAGATGCACAACGGCGCTACAGCCTGAAGGACAAGGAAGGCATACTCATCCTGACCTCGGCAATTCTTGCCAGCGGAATCGGGTTTCTCATGAGCTCTTCGGTAAATATTGCATTACCCACTATTCAGAGGGTGTTTGCTGCAGATGTCAGCGCAATCCAGTGGATAGTAAACGCCTATGTGCTGTTTTTAGGCGGTCTCATCCTTACCAGCGGGGCCCTGGGAGATAAATTCGGCATCAGGCGTATCTACGAACTGGGCATAGGGGTGTTCACACTGGGGGCGCTGCTGTGCGGTCTTGCCTGGTCGATCCCTTCTCTACTGGTTGCTAGAAGCATTCAGGGTACAGGTGCTGCATTTATGGTCCCCGGCAGTCTCGCGGTCATACGGAGGGTGTTCCGGGAGGATACTCAAGGGAAAGCCATCGGCCTGTGGGCGGGAATCTCCGGAGCCATTGCAGGTTTAGGCCCCTTTATCGGCGGGTTTCTCACCGGGGTTTCCTGGCGCCTGCTGTTTTTCTCTGTCCTGCCCCTGGGGATCGCCGCATTAGCCGCCACCCGTCTGTGGGTACCCGCCCTGCGGGACGAGGAAGCGCAGAACGCCGGGATAGATCTACCCGGAACCGTACTGAATATTGCCGGCTTGTTCTCGCTTACCTTCGCTCTGATACGAATTCCGGAACGGGGGATGGACCTGCTTTCGACTGCCGGGCTGATGATCGGAATTATTGCAGTTGCCGGCTTTATTGTTACCGAATTCCACCGGGAGAAGCAGGGACGCAGCACACTGGTGCGGCCCTCTATGTTTAACAGAACCGTGGGCGCGGCAAACCTTTCCACCCTGTTCCTGTATTTCGCCTTTCAGGGGGTGCTGTTTCTGCTTTCACTGAACCTGCAGCAGCTGCAGGGGTTTGCCCCCTCGACTGCAGGGCTGCTCATTATGCCGGCGACTATCCTCATTCCGTTTCTCTCCGGCCCCAGCGGGTCGGCAACAGACAAGTACGGTCCCGCACCTCAGCTGCGCATCGGCCCGGCGCTCTTTACCGCCGGCGCGGCGCTCCTGCTGTTCGGGGGGAAGGACGCCGGCTACCTCAGCTCCTTCCTGCCGGGGCTGCTGGTGCTGGGCTTGGGTATGGTAACGGTAATTCCAGCCATAACCAGGGCCGCCTTGCTGGTAGAAGACAGATTCAGCGGGGCCGCATCGGGGGTGAATAATGCAGCCGCGAGGATTGCGGGGCTGTTTGCCGTGGCTGCTGCAGGGGGAATCCTGGCCTCCTCATACAGAGTCGGTCTCGCTGCATCCTTGAGCGACCTTTCCCTTTCCGGCGAAACAGTGGAGCAGGTACTCGGCACTGCGGGCCGGCTCCTGGAGGCGCCACTCCCCGATGGGGTATCCGAAACAGCACGCGAGGCGATAGCACAGGCAAGGCAGGAGGCCTACGCAGGGGCATATCGCCTCGCAATGGGGGTGAACATCGCCGCCGCCGGGGCGAGCGCATTGCTCGGCTGGATTGTGCCGGGGAAGAAAGCGGCTGAGTAATGACCGCATCTCCCGCCGCTGCTCCTGTGCCCTTTTAGCGACAGGAACAGCGATTTCAATTATCGTGAAGCCAGAAAATCCTCAATGCGGATTGGGTTCGAGGCTGGTACTACTTCAATATCTTCATTGTGTCCCCAGATCTTATGATAGATCCGGTCCATAAGAGTATTTTTCTTTGTCTCTCCATCAAGTATCGAGCGGTTTTTCCTCACTTCAGGCAGATGTTCCGCAGGCACCTGATCGATTGTCTTCCAGGTTGCCATGGCTTCCGCTTTGTTAATGCCGTAACTCATTGCAATTTTCCGAACATTATTGACAGCCTGTATCTCCCGCAGTTTCGATCCACTCAGCTTATAAAAGTATAGCGCGATCATGGTGATTAACCAGGCAGACATGGGGAGCAGACAGAAGGTAATGATCGCAGAGAGTCTGACACCTGCAAGATCGAAGTTGTTAAGATTAATTCCCGTTGACGGCAGCTTTCCATCCAATGCAGGGACCAAACCAACGGTAAATACCGATATCAGAATATACGCAAAGGACGAGACGAATTTGTCGATAAGTGAAAACAGCGTACCCATCATGCCGGGCACGTAATTTCCGGAGCGATATGTTTCGTAGTCCGTGCAGTCGGCAATCATTGGTATAACCATTTCCGAACTCAGATTGTATGCCCCATAGCCACAACCGAAAAAGACAATCCACACCACAGTTATAAGATTAATCGGAAAGTATATGCTGCCATCATCTCGCCATTCAAGGAGACGCAGGTGCGTGGCATTATTCTCCGGGTCCCATATAAGCAGGAGTATTACCAATCCCAAATAGAACAGAAACGCTATCACTGTAAACTGAATAACCGCCCGCTTCTGCCCCTTATCCCCGGCCAGTCTTGCGCCGATCACAAAGAAAACTCCCATAAAAATGAAGGATACGCCATACAAAGGAATATACAGGCCGTTATAGTTATCCATCATAAAATAATAGATAAGTACAGCTACAGCACCGGAAGTAGCAATAGTAGAAGCAAGCTTATTGGCTCCAGCAGAAAACACCAGCCAGCGAATCTGATTGTTATGTTTGAGGACGCCAAAAAGATCCCTCAGTCTTGGAGTTTCCGATTGCTTGTCTATTCCCCAGTTCTCTGGAATGTCCTTCTTCCAGATGGCAATCAGGGATAGAACTGTGTACAGCGCTGATATCAGTATGGTAAACGGCACCAGGATATTGTAAAATTCCGGATTATACTGAGCGCCCAGCCCATTCTGTACATCAACAGGATCGACGATGATTGGCAGTACTCCGTTTCCCATCATATTGACAAGCACGATAGAACCGACCATCCCAACCATGTTCCACACGACAAACTGTGAACGCTGATGAGGCTCATTGGTGATTGTGGTTTGTCCCGCCTTGGTACACGCAGTCTGGGCGGTATAGCCCAGAATATGGATTACATACGCTGCAATAAACAAGGTCCAACGAAGCCACCCTATGGATACTGGCCTGATGGCGAAAAACATCAAATACACAGATAAGGCAAGCATAAGATTGCCGATGATCATATAGGGTCGGAACTTCCCGTAACGGCTGCTGGTTTTATCAATCATGGCGCCGATGATAGGATCCGTGATGCCATCAAAGATCCGCATACCGGTTACCACCGAAGATAGTACAATAGTAAGAGTGGTCATGGCCGCAGCAGAAAAAACACCACCGGCAAAACTGCCGCTGAGATAATAGCCACCGTAATACGTCACAAAGGTCATCAATGCAAGGTAACTGTTGGTGGCGGCATTATTAAACGGGAAGAGAATAACCTGATATGGTTTTGCGATATTCGTAAAAGTCTTGTGACTGTCGGCTGACAGTGAAGATGTCTGCATTCTGATCTCCTAAATATGATTTATCCGCCGCATCGGCGGTCCCACGTAACTCGCAGGATTAATGCTTGTGTTGCCAGCTTTTGGTTCCGGATCGTCTCAGGGAATACGCAGCCTCCTTTTTGGAGACCCGGCGAAATGTGGCTGTATCTTGTATCTTTCCCGATCTGACGGTAACCCTGGTTTCTGCTTTCAGAGGTATTCGGCAGCGGAATACCTGTTTCCCTTCGAGCTTTGCAAAGGACTCTCCATTTATCAGCACCTCTATCTCAGGCTGATTGGAGCAGATCTTAATCATAATACTCCTTCCGGTACGCCGTTCGAAGCGCTTGCTGCAGATATGCACAAAAGGATCGTCGCTCCAGTACGCCTTGTACACGTAGAATGCATCTTTGCGGGTCTTGCGATCGAAACTGACCAAGCCCTTGTGATTCATCCCGGCTTCTCCTCCCTGGTCACGCGCGTCGGCAGCAAAATCGAACATGTTCCAAAGGTGTGTAGCCCACAGATAATCCCTTTTGTTAATAAGCTTGATCATCCGCTCGTGGTAGAGCGCCTGGTACTCCTCGCTGTTGTCACCTCTTATAGGCAGCGCGCTGTGCAGATTCGGCATTCCTTCAGCGCCATACTCCGCAAGTCCGATTCTCTCCTTGGGATACATAAAGTGATGCAGATCCAGCTTGACACCGGTTAGCCATGTAAAGGGGAAATACCAGCCGTAATACAGATTGTAGGACAGCAGATCCGGCACCCGGTTCAGGGGATTAATATTCATTTTCGTGACATATGCTGCGATGACCGTCTTCCGGGAAGGATCCAGATCATGACATAAATTATTGAGCTCCCGGTGAAATTCCAGCCGATCTTTACCCGCACGGTACATGCTGATCTCATTCGACAGTCCCCAGCAAATGATGCTGGGATGATTGAATTGCTGAAGAATCAGTTCTTTCATCTGACTCCTGGCGTTGTCATTAGCCGAGGGCATATGCCGGGAGATGTAGGGAATCTCTGCCCAAACCACCAGTCCGGCCTGATCGCAGAGCTCGTATACGTAGTCATCGTGCTGGTAGTGCGCAAGGCGAAGAGTGTTTGCTCCGATCTCCCGGATTATTGCAATATCTTCCTCATGATGCTCCCGGCTGAGGGCATTTCCGATTTCCGGTCGATCCTGGTGCCGGCTTACTCCCCGCAATGGATACTTCTTTCCGTTGAGAAAAAATCCCTCAACAGGATCGATGAAAAAAGTACGAAAGCCGATTTTTGTGCTGACCTCATCAATAACCGTATTGTCGTCAACGAGCTGCACACGCAACGTATAGAGATAAGGGTCGTCGACACCCTGCCAGAGCCGTACATCCGGAAGCGTGAGAGTCGATCCAAGTTCACCGTCGGCCGCCAAAACGCCTTCTGCATCGTACAGAAACACGTGGGCCGGGATATCACCCACAACCCGGGCATCCACGTCCAGGAAACCTGTGCCGGCCTCCACCCTGGGCGTAGCCCGCACGCCGTATGATCCGTATTCGCCCAAGGCAATATGGTCTTGCGGCAGCGAAACAACCTTCACATCCCGATAAATCCCGCCATAGAAAGTGAAATCAGCGGTTTGAGGATACACGCGTTCATTTGCTCCGTTGTCCACTTCTACCGCAATACTATTGCTTTCTTCGAGTCTACCGGTTATTTCGAAACGGAATGTAGAATACCCTCCGTCATGAGAACCCAGCAGTTCGCCGTTAAAGTAGACCTTGGCCGAGGAATTCACCCCGCAGAATTCAAGATAAATCCGGGCTTTATGATCAATTTCACTGGATTTTAACTGCCTGGTGTACCAGCAAATTCCGCGGTAGTAGTCATTCCCACCATCCTGACCGTCCTTCCCATTCCATGTGTGAGGAATAGCAACGGCCTGACCAGTGGACTCTAAAGCTTTTTCCAGCCCAACGTCCGCTGGATGGAATGACCAATTCTTGTTAATAACTGTTTCTGATCGCATATACAACCTGCAATGTGTTTCGGAGTCCAATCTACGCTAACAGCGAAAAAAATACGGACCTCTCGTAAATAGTTAAGTAAGTGTACAGTCAGTTATTTCTTCACGATAGAGCAGAATGTAAAACTGGCGGTTGAAAGCACGTAAGTGGTTCCCGATAGTATCAGGCGGTTTCTTTCTGAGGTCCGGAATCCGGAATGGGAATAATCACGAAAAGACTGAACAGATTATCATTAGTATCAATGGTGACAAATCCGTCATATTTTTCGGCGGTATAGCGAATACTTTTCAACCCAAATCCGTGATATCCGGTATCCGGTTTGGTGGATTTTGGAAACTCCCCGTCGAATTCAAGAGCAGAATACAAAGGATTACTGATATTGATGATCAACATGGAATTCCTGGAATATACTATAACATCAATAAGACGATTGTTTTTGTCGGAAAGAGTTTCCACGCTTCTGATAGCATTATCCACTGCATTTCCAAATATAGAATAAATATCTACCGGCCCGATAAAGCTCAGGGCTTCACCATCCGCAACACAGTGGATATCAATGCTTCGCGCCGTACAGTAAAGACTTTTTTCCGTAAGAATAGTATCCAGAGCTTCGTTCCCGGTTCGAACGATGGAATCATAAATATTGATCGAGTTCTCTATCTCCTTCTGATACGTTTCAAAATCGGTGCTCCTGCGGCTGGTACGTATGGCAGCAAGCTGATGTCTGAGATCATGACACTTCTGATTAATGAGATTGATGTTTTCCTTTGAAATCTGGTACTGGTTTTTCTGATGAACCCAGAGATAGTAAAGCCTGTCCAGGTCCTGCTGGACCTCGCTTTTGGAAAAAAGAGCATTCTGCAGATAAAGCACCATCGCGCAATATAACTGCCCAATGACAGTGAAAGCCGCAAAAATCAGATTATTATTTACCAGCAGGGTATCCAACAGGAAATAATTCAGGACTTCGAAAATAACCACCAGCAGCAGCGATGAAAAGAACTGCCTCGGACCGATATGGTAACTGTGATTAAGTAGCAGCGATTTAGCGACGGTTAATCCAATTATCACATTGTATCCGGCGATGTATGCCAGAATAAGCGCAATCTCAACCCAGCCAGGCAGACTGAGGCGCGGATCGAGTGACATATTGATCAGGGCATAGGTTGTCATAAACAGATCGGATACGATGACGGCCCAGATGCCATGGTACAGGACTTCCTTCCAGTTGATGTCCGCACAAAAAATAACGGCGCACAGGGTGCAGGAATAAACCAGTATACGGCCCATAATGATATCGGTCTGAAAATAAGAAGCGATCAGCCCAAGGACCAGGTACAAAAGGATTACAGCCAGGTATCGGATGACGATATACTTCCGGTGGGATACGGGGAACAGAAAAACCAGCACGGTGCTGCACGTAGCGATGAATCGTAGCATAGGGAATATATCCCCGACATAGTTAATCATTTGCTTCTCTGCAGATATGCGCTGAAGGCTTCCCGGAAAGCAACCTTATTCCGGCGGCTAATCACCAGTTCGTATCCGTTAAGCTCCACAACATTGTCCCGGATCCTGTCCACCTTCTCAAGGTTGACCAGATACCAGTAATTACACCGGATAAAATTATACTCTCCAAGCTCCTCTTCTGCGTGTCTCATGGTATCCCGGATAGAGTAAGTACCGGAGGCGGTGTGATAATGCAGGAAGCGATCCTTGCTTTCAACATAGAGAATTTCATCGACCGGCAGGCTGATTACCTCATTGCTCGTGTTCAGGGTAATTTTCTTTCGCCCTCTATACGGGACACGCTTGATAGCCCGGGTAAAGCGAGTGCTGAATGTTTGATAATTCAGCGGCTTCAGGATAAAGTCCAGGGCATTAACTTCGTATCCCTTGATGGCATATTGAGCCATGTTGGTAATAAACACGATTACCGTTCCCTCATCCTGCTCCCTGATTTTTGCGGCCACTTCCATTCCATTCATTCCAGGCATTTCGATATCCAGAAGTACGATATCCCAGGCTGTAGTGTCGCTTCCAAAAAAACTGAAGGCACCAGGGAATTCCCGGACATAAAACTCCATCCCGGTATCCTTCTGGTAGTCGTCAATATATCCAAGTATCTGGCTGGTAAAATCCGGGTTGTCCTCCACCACTGCAACTCTTAGCATTGGCAGCCCCCAACCAGGATGCTCCTGACACCGAAAATCAAAAATATGGACTCGAAACTGAGGTCATTCATTACCGGTAATTATACACCATAGTTTGATAAAAGAAAAATCAAACGGTGGCAGCCAATTCTACTGAACCGGATGCCACCGTTAATCAATTATCAGCTTCTTTCAATCGAAACTGAGCACTTCCCGTGTAGATGTATAATCACTCGATTCTACCCTGTGCCCTCATTTCCTGCTTGACGGTCAGTACCAGTGAAGCAGCGAGCAAGACTCCTACAGCTACGCTCAACCAGACCAGGAGTGTTTGCCACCACGGGCTAACCCTGACCATTGTTGTCGTCGAAGATATCCCGTTCATTGCATTTGAATGAACTACTGTGTACAGGATTCTGTGAATCGAATCCCGCATAGCCCATGCAACATCGGCATGACGGTTTCCCGGACGGGCAGGCTCGAGATGCTCAACAGGCTGATAACCGTCGACCAGATCACCTCCCGAAAGCAGCAGTGCCGGGAGATTCATGTACGGAGACATTTCACCCCACCACATATCGGTGACGATTATGCCATCCATTCCAAGTTCGTCTCTCAGGAAATAGGTGTTTAATCCTTTGTGTGCTCCAGCCCATTCAAGACCCATACGGTTAAAGGCCAGCATTACGCCGCTGCCGCCATCCAGGACCTTTGTTTCACCGTTGTACTCATATTCAGTGCCTTCGATGGTAATGGGCAGCTCAAAGGCGCGCATGTATATTTCCCGTATACTTTGCTCATTTGCCCAGGTATTAATACCGCGACGCAGGTCTTCCTGGTCATTTAATCCGATGTGCTTGTTGTATACATATAACCCATGACTTTCCATGGCGGCAATCTCGTACGCACTGATTGTTCCACTCAGAAACCCATCTTCACTGTAATACTCAAAGTTTCTTCCTGAGTACGGTGTACGGTAAATATTGCTGCCAGGTCCATACAATCCGTTGTAACCAGCCCACAATGCATCCTCACCGATTAAATCACCGATTTCATACATCAGATCTATGTTAAAGCTTGCCGCCAGTATGCCACCGGAAGGATATGCCATTGGTGTGGATTCTTTCAAAGGATCGTCGGTACGGGTCGCGTACCCATTTGGTCCAGTATTGTACGGCATCGTCAATCCGGATGGTCCATTGTGATCGAGGGCCTCAGGTTTATTGACGCTGTCTATCTGCCCGCTTCTGCGCATACCGTAAGTAATAACTTCCGCCTGTTCATCCCACGAAATTTGATCCAGCAGCTGACTCCAAAGTGGATCATTATATGCAATCTTTCTACCTTCTGAGTCTACACGAAGATCAATCAGGTTCAGCTGAATCTCTTCCCCGTCGTCGGTCTGTGCATACGTTTCGTATAGGGGATAATCCATATCCACTTCCGGAATAGTGAACTCACCCTGCCTGCCTAAACGATCCATGTCTACATCGATTTGATCTCTCCAGTGAAGTACTACGGTATCATCCCAGCTACCGGGAGTTGTACCTTCCCAATCGCTTCGCGTAGTGTAATTCACATAATCATCACCTCTATTCTCATAATTGTTGAAATCGACATCATCGAACAGATTTGTAATAGCGGCACCGGTAGCTGCTGATCGAGAATAGACTTCCGTGTCTAAATCATAACCAAATGCACTGGATACCAACTCTGTCTGCCCTTCTGCATCCATTCTGCCATCTGTATTTGATGGTGTATAACCCTTCGCTGCGAGGATATTATTCACCGCGGCATGAGCATCCCGGGCAGCAGTAAGATAGTAGTCTCCCGGAGTGAGCACATAGGTTTCAGCACCGTATGAATCGTAGGAGGCAAATTGGCGTTCCTCAACTGAAATACTGATCGTTTCGGTTTCATTCACGGAAAGCATCTGGGTTTTATCGAATCCCACCAGCTCAACCGCTGCAGCTTCAACCCCATGCTCTCTATTATAGTCATCGTACGGTTTCTGCAGATACACCTGGACTACCTCTTTACCAGGGAGAGGTCCATTATTGGTAACATCAACCTGTACAACATAGGAGGTATCTGAACCGGAACCGCTTTTTTCTACGCTATAGTTTGAGTAACTGAAATCGGAGTACGATTCACCAAAACCAAACGGATACGAGATTGTATCGGCGTAGTCATAGTTTCCGGTATTGGGTACATCCATTACAAAATCTTCGTACCTGGTCTCTGTGTATTTATACCCGAGATAGATACCTTCCTGATACACCACATAATGCTTGTTCTGGGAAGGAGCGCCTTCACTGGTAATAGGATCAGGGACCCCCTCATATGCAAAGGTTCCGAAGTTGGCCAGAACAGGGTTCTGGTCATGGGTCTTCCAAAACGATGTTGAAAGCCGACCGGAGGGATTCACATTCCCAGCCAGGATATCTGCTACCGCATACAGACCGGTTTGACCCGGAGTGCCAATCCAGAGCGCTGCATCAATCCCGAATTCCTCGTTATCGATAAACTCCGCCTCAATCTGATTCGCTGTATTTAACAGGACAATTATTCTGTTAAACACCCCTTCATCCTTCTGCTGTTTCAGTCCCCTGAGTAAATCCATTTCCTTAGGAGAAAGCTTCAGATAGTCGCCATCGGTTGTATCACCTTGTGATCCATCAACATCCGATAATTGATTCAATGACCGTGTTCCTCGAGGGATATCCGACCCTTCTCCGCCCAATCGACCAAAGACTACAATTGCAGCATCACCATATTGTGCAAAAGAGCTGCCGTTTGCGCTTTCAACCACATCCCAGGGGGCTTCACCAATCACCCGTATACCTTTAACACCACGACCGGTAGTTCCGGTTTGCCGCTTGTACTCTTCCTGCTCGGGGGCATCGTACCAGACAGACAGCGGGTCGTTCACATCAAACAAGTTATTTCGTTCGAATGCCTGCTTGAAGGTTGGTGCGGTTGAGACATCAATATGTCCGGAACCGGTACCACCGTATGCGGGATCAACAGTGGATATGCTGAATAAACTCACAGATCGTTCCCCGGAAGTCATTGGAAGTGCATTGTTTTCATTTTTAAGCAATACAACACCTTCACCCATGGCTCGTTCTCCGAGCTCCCTGCCGGCTGCAATCAGCTCTTCCAGATTATCAAATTTTGAAGGGAAGTATTCCGAATCCGCACCATCTTCGCTTTCTTCAGCCTCGACCATCTGAAAGGTAGAAATACCGAGAGCAGAATTGATTTGCGCAGTATTCTCATTGGCGATGTTTGTTCCAAGAAATAAAATGCCCAAAAGAATAGCGGCGAGTGGTACCGAAATCCGCAGCCATCGGCTCTCAACGAGAGATGCTTTAGAGTACGCAATCAGATTCACTACAATGCCGAGGATAAACAGGAAAAGTGTTATAAAAAACGCTACTTCCCATGTCGAATCGATACCAACAAAGGCAGCCGATATGTATGGATACATAGCATACAGAAAAAACAATGATGCTGCATAATGAAACAGTGACATAACAGCTGGTATCAGCCTGTCTTTCTTCAGGAATGCAAACACGATTGAAATACCTATGCCTGCCAGAAGGAGCCAGACAGCCTCCCAAGACATATTTTGGCCGGACCGGGTTCCTCCACCGTAAATGGCAGCGTAAACTATTAGAGTAATCAAGGAAATGACTACTCCAGCAACTGAATAGGAAAAACCCTTTTTCCTATTGGCAAATAAATTTTGCATATCGTTCCTCTCCTATTGAAGGTATTAGTAAAGGTAGTGTAGGGTCACTCTTCTGAACACGATAGAGCGATGTGTGTAAGTGGTATGTGTATATGCATGACTGGTTGATTTTCCTATTTTTCATACTCTTCCACAAAAGTGATATCCCACTCAACTTCAGATAAAAATTCTTTCCACGAAAAATCCCCACCATATAGATGAGCCAATGGTATTGATTGATACCTATGCTCCGTATTAGCAATCAAGCTTTCCCAATGAACCTTGGCTGCTTCGATAAATTCCAGGGCCCGACCTTTGTCCGGAGCTTGCCCGGTATCATATTTTACTAATTCAACGCCGGCCCTTAACTTGTCAGCAAAGTACTGCCCCAAATAACTCCACGCTTTTACATCGGCAACCTCATGCGGGAACTCCGGGTTTGGACTTGTGAGCCCGTCAATGGCCCGCAATGCTTCTTCAGCATTTTGATCAAGTGTGTCTGCCAATTCCAGTGGGGAAATCTTTCCATCAGGAAGGGAGTCACCATTACCAATATGTGTCGCATAATCCCTAATAGACACATAATCAGGATCAGTGACGGGGTATTTCATCAATTGCTCGAGCGAATGGAATGCAGACATTCTTCGCCCCATGAATTCCCTGCCTAAAGAAGTTGTCGGTGTAAGGAATCCTTCGGAATACGAAGTAAAATCCCAGCTTGTTTTTGTATATGCACCGAACAGGTGCGGAAAATCGCTTGCACGCGTATATGCTTCCAGCAGATCAGCACCAGCATTATTTCCGTAACGCCGGTTAAATTCTGTTTCAAATCTACTGTCCGGAGTGCTTGGATCAAAAAGCAGACGCCCCCATGTCATGTAATACATCCACTGCCGCTGGAAGCCGTAGTTTATCCAGTTACTGGATGAGGTTTGCATGTCCATATAATTTAATGCTGGATAATAGTTTTCCGAGCCAATATAGTATCCGCCAACATACGACTGCCCGTTATTGGCAATATGCTCGCGTATGAAATCAGGCTGCGCCCATCTCAAGATATAAAAATCCTCATTTCTGATCATCCAGTCTACCCGATACTGAGTTGGTGCAGGATTCCAGTACGCATCGGTAATACTCCCCCCATGAGTGCTGAGCAGTTTGGTGCTCGAATACCCATGAGACCCGTTGAATTTTATCTCGGTGTCTATTGGCGTTGTTATGCCTGTTATGGATTCAATCGCTTCACGGGTCATGAGCTCGGTGGTTACATCTGTTTCACCACCACTAGCTTGGGTTGCCGAAAGCGGCATTCTGTGTATGAGCTTGGAAGGCCTTGAGGCTTCTTGCATTCCGGCGACTATTGTATCTAATCCCCATTGTTCTCGCTCTTCGGGTGTCATCCCAGACATATTTTCCCCAAGTGTAAAACCAAATCCTGCCAGATCAGGGTATTCATTCAGCACCTGGGTGACGGACTCTTTTGTATATTTTTCTATCTGTGGCGTAGTGTATGCTTCGCCGTTATAACCCATCATATCAGTCCGCGCATCCGGGTCATAATTGTCCTTAAATGCTTCCGAAACAAATATATTCCAGTTTACAAGATACACTTCAATACCCCGTTCCTTGGCAATTCTGAATATGTTTCGGTATAGAAATTGCCAACGTTCAAGTTCTTCATCCGTAAAGGGAGTCGCTTCCGGGAAATTGGTTGGACGTATCAGGTAAGGAAAAGGATGCAGGTTCCACAACGTCAGTTTGTTGAAACGCTGCTCAGCCATCATATCCAGAAAGCTGTCCCAGTACGTAACATCTGTCATGGTCTCAAAATGCTGATCCAGCGATTCATCATTTCTGTAGGATGACCATGGAGTATTGACCTTGATGGCACGAAAGGGAAACTTCGGATTTATTTGTGTATCCGCGACCCCTGCGAAATCATTTGCACTGATTTGATCGGAAATCTCCAGCAGCCCATACATCGCACCCGATTCATCGGCTGCATTTATTGTATACGTTTCACCCGATTTGATTATTTCGAACCCTTCTGGTTGAATTGATCCACCAGACGGAGAAACCTGTACAATAATCTCCTCCTGACCGGTTGACTGCTCCACATCTACCTTAACAGGAAGATATCCGGACCCCAATAAAGTTCGTTCCAATTTACCTGCTGCAAAGGACTGCCTGGTTGAAGTAGAATCATAGGCAATAGATATCCGGGGATGATCGGCAACAGATGTAAATGCTACAGAGGAAACAGCAGCGTGAGCTTCCTGAGGTAATGTCTCGTGCACCGAATTGTGTCCGGATTCCTCCATCTCAGTTGCTGTAAGGCTTACGGTACCTAATGAGTTGATCATTGAGCTCACAACAAACGTATTTTGCGTTACGGTTTGTAAATTTACCGCAATTGCCTCTGCAGCTGCGTCATTTGTTGTGTTGGTTGCAACAGCTTCAGGAATCCCCTGATACACATTAGAAAGAGAGGTTGCCCCTGCCGAAATTTCTGTACATTCGCCCAGGGTGCCAATACTAATGCTATGTGATCCCGAATCAGGATTGGGAAGATAATATAACATAGTCTTATTGAAATCGCCTTCAGTACCACTTATAACGGAAGAATTATTAACATACATCATATCCTGATTACCGTATGTGACGGATTGTATGTTCATGTCCATGGTATTACCGGCTTTAAGGCCAATCCCGACAACCAACATCCGGTTGCTGTCATTGCCGACCCTGTGAGACCAGCTGATATGCTGTGAGTTTAACTCATTGTAATAACTCACATTCTGCGCACCACTAGTAATTATGATATATACTATTGGTATGGCCGCTACAATGATTAACGCGAGTGCTGAAAAGATAAACCCTCGTTTCCTGCTAGCAAATATACGCTTCATATTCTTACCCTCCACATTTTAATAGCTCTATGAATAGGCATTATGCGATCGCTTTTTTGAACGCGGTAGAGTGATATGTATAAGTGGTATGTGACTGTGCAGGACTGGTTGCAGCGGGAGAATCCTTAATTGAATCCAAAGAAAAATCGGCTCATGATATATAATCGTTCCGCAATCATGCGGCCGAATCGTCCCGGGAGATTCATAACTACACCGACCAACCTTTTCCGCATCCGGTCGGAGAGCTCTGCATCCAGAGACTCTATCGTTTGCCATAGTTGATGCTTTACAGCCAGGTGTTCCTTGGTACCGGAGCGTATGAGCATGATACTGGAAATTGCCGTTACCACTTCCAGGTGATGAAACAAGTATCTGGATACCTTTGTCCTGGATACAGGAACGCAGTTGGCAAGAAAATTCTCAATCACCAGGAAGTTCACTTTAAGCTGCTGATCAATCCTGCGAATCATCACGGATTCGTTTATGGATTGATCCTCTCTACCGATGAAGTAGCGGTACAAATCCGCGTTAACGTAATAAAGCGTACGGACATGAACAAGCGGTACGCTGACGAATAAATTATCCACATAGAAGGTATGTTCCGGCAGCTGGAATCCAATGTTTTTTAGGATTTCTGTCCGGTATATCAGCGAGTGCATCATGAGATACTGGCCTAATCTGAACCGGCCGATATCGTCCCAACCGACGACCTGGTCTTCCGGAAATACATTTGTATACCGTATAACTCTTTTAGACCTGGAACCCTGCTTTTCATATACATAGTTGCTTACAATTGCATCTACAGGAGATTCGCTTGCAGCAAACATACGGAGGGCATTAACGACCTTTCGAAACGCATTCGGTTCGAACCAGTCATCGCTGTCGAGTACCTTAATGTACATACCCCGTGCATTCATAATGCCGGTATTTACCGCCCCGCCATGTCCTTTATTTACTTGATTGATGGCCTGAACCGTATCCGGATACCGATGTGCGTAGGCATCAGCAATCTCTTGTGTAGTATCTGCCGATCCGTCGTTTACAATAATTACTTCTACATCCGGATAGCCGGCAGCAAGCACAGAATCCAGTGCTGTTGACATATAGCCGGCTGAATTGTAACAGGGAACGATTACGGAAAGACAGAAGGTTTGCAGATTATTCATATTTATATCCAAATTCGATTATCTCGTTCTTCTCTAAAACTATTTTGCCCGCCAGTTAAAGCTTCACAAGCGGGCAAACCAGCATGTAAGTTACAATGATTCGTCGTATTCACCCTCGAAAGTGTAATGTCTGCTATGAAAGTCAGCGGTTCCTTCAAGGTTGCCATCGGCATCGATTGTACCTTGCAAAACGCCGTTCATGCCGGGAATCTCGCCTTCGAAGGAACCATCCTCTGCAACCTCACCCTCAAAGCGGGTCTGGGGTGATGCCATAGCTCCGGAAAAGGTTCCGTCATTCTCCACAACGAAAGACTCGAACGGCCCCACATCTCCATCTGGTGTGGTGTATTCAAGACTGTACTCTCCTGCAAACTCAAACGCTTCGGAAGCTGCTTCCGATTCGGTAGCTTCGGACGAATCTGTCATCTCAGCGGCTTCTGACTGATTGGCATTCGCGTTTCCGCTCTCATTGGCTCCACAAGCCGCCAAAGAAAACAGCAAGACAAAAGACAGAATCAATAAACCAATTTTCCACGCATTCTTCATAAAGAATCCTCCTGAATTACGTTATTGTATTAGAACGGGCCTGCCGGTCTAAAAACCTAAGGAACTGTATAACGATTTTTTACATACCGACAGTCCAAACGCGGAAGTGGTAGATTGAACTGCAAAAGTGGTTGTTCATGGCGAAACTGCGGCGATGAGATTTTCAGGAATACAGGGGGACCAGATGACAAGAGTATCGACAGAAGGAAAACACAAGTGGCCATGGCATATTTGGACTGCGGGCCTGTTCTTCATTTTACTGCACGTAATGGGCGCGTATGACCAGGCAATGCTGCTGAGTCGGAACACAGGGTATTTCATGCAGCAAGGCTTCGAGCAGGTTCAAATTGCATACTTCACGAACTAACCACTGGCGCTTGCCGTTTTATGGGTGATCGCAATCTATGCCGGTTTGGCTGCTTCAGTCATGCTCCTGTTGCGCACCCGTTGGGCTTACCCTGCCGCCCTTGGCGGCTTTCTGGCACAAGTAATTCTGATCATTGTCACCTTCGGATTTCTGGACCGCTGGCAGATGTTTGGGCCGAGCCTTTCGGTGTTCGACTTCATAGTCCTGCTGCTCACCTTGGGTTTAGTGCTGTACTGTCGCGCGATGACAAAATCCGGAGTGCTGCGATGATTACCCTTGAAGTGCCCGCAGGCAGCTCATGATAAAATGATTGATATCCGACATAAGATGCTGTACATTGTACGTATGAGTATACTGGTAGATGCAAATATTTATTTAGCGGTAATACTTGATGAGCCTGAAAAAGCTTCAGTAATAGAGATTACCAAATCAGAGGATTTAATTTCTCCACTGGTGTTGCCGTACGAAATCGGGAATGCATTATCAGCTATGTATAAAAGAAACAGATTAGATAGAAAGCAAATTGCCGAGTGCTTTTTTATATTTAATCAAATTCCAGTTCGATTGATAGATGCAAATGTGCAAAAATCACTTCAAATTGCTGCTGATTATCACATCTATGCGTATGATGCCTATTATTTAGAAGCAGCAAAACGACTCAAATGCAGCTTGATGACTTTAGACACAAAAATGAAAGAAATCGCTCGTGATTTGGGAATCCATTTACTGGAGGTATGAATGAGAGTATTCAACTATTCTGAAGCAAGACAGAATTTTGCCTCGATATTGAACCTGGCATCCATAGAAGATGTAATAATTACCAAAAAAGATGGTAGTAAATTCAAGGTTGTACCACTAACTGAGAACGAAATCAAATCGCCATTCGATGTTCCCGGGGTAGAGAGTAAAGTAACCACAAGCGAAATCCTTGAAATCATGAAAGAGTCTCGTGAATCTTGAACTATTTTAGTAATACAAGGAATCGCTCTATGAAATACCGAAAAACCTTCTGGA
>CAZANF010000022.1:0-18408 GCA_964486425.1 uncultured Spirochaeta sp.
TATTGCGATGGGTGTTCGTCAAGGTGAGGCTGAGCTTCTGGAGCAGGCAAACAGCTTTGTGGCCTCAATGTCGGAACCCGGCGGGCTCTACGAGGAGCTCGCTGAGAAATGGGACGATACGGTTCAAGAACTGCTTGGGCGCTATGGGCTTGCGTTCTTCATTAACGAAGACTGAATAGTCAATGATACCAGTCCAGGGGGCATCCCTCTCGCCGCCGGAAGCTCGCAGAGCATTCCGCGGAGCAACCGCTTCGTACGCGCTGGCAATCACTACCTTTGTTCTCTTTGCCATTTTCATTGTGCTGCGCCAGGCACGCCCTTTTGATCTGGCTGCCGTTCTTCCGTATCGTGACGACATAGTAAACGGCTTTGGGAAGACCATCTGGGTATCGCTGATCTCACTTGTTGGCAGCACCTCCCTTGGGTTTCTTTTCTACCTTCTATCGGTGTCTCGGGTGCGCTACTTTCGGGCATTCACCGATGTATTCACCGAGATTATTTATGGAACGCCACTGCTGGTGATGATCATGATTATGGCCTTTGTGATAGGCCCGGCCTTTGGCTACACCAACCGCGCCGTGATGGGTTATGTCGGCCTTATTGTCTATATCACACCGTACATGACAAACATTTTTAAGTCAGCAATTGCAAGCATAGGCGCCGAGCAGTACATGGCCATGGACCTGTTCGGTTTCACTCCTTACCAGCGCTACCGTTACATCGTTATCCCGCAGGTTGTTCGCATACTCATGCCGCCACTCATGAACAACTTCTCGCTCATTATCAAGGGAAGTGCCCTGCTGAGCGTACTCTCCTATCGCGAGCTTTTTTACGAGGTACAGCTGATGACCAACAACAACTTCCGCTTTGTGGAGGGTTTCATTCTGATGTGGCTGCTGTATCTGACAATCACCATTCCCCTGTCCCAGATGACCAAGTGGATTGACCGGCGGTGGGGCATATGAAGATCGAACTGAAGGGCTTGAACCACCAGTATGAAAAGCAGGTACTGCACGATCTGAATTTCACTATACAGGGATATACATCAATCGCGATCATCGGGGTGTCCGGCGGCGGGAAGTCCACGCTGCTGCGGATCCTGTCCGGGCTTGAACAGGCAAGCAGCGGTACTGCCGGCGTCAATGACCACGACGTTTCGGCAGCCGAGTACCGTAAATCGGTCGGGTTTGTGTTTCAGAATCACAATCTGTTCCCCCATCTGACGATTTTGCGCAATATAACCATTGTCCTGGAAAAAACCCGCGGCTGCTCCAGGAAAGAAGCCCGCGAACGGGCATTTCAGTATCTCGACCTGCTGCACCTGAGCGATCAGGCTAACAAGCTTCCCCGGAATGTCTCGATGGGACAGGCCCAGCGAGCATCGATCGCGCGGGCCCTTTCAATCAATCCGGAGGTAATCTTTCTGGATGAACCGACCTCGTCGCTTGATCCTGTGCTGTCATTCGAGGTCCTCTCCGCCATCAAGGAACTGCGGGAACTTGGCAGGGAGTTTATCCTGGTTTCCCATGTTATGAGCTTTGTGCATGACTTTGCCGACTACGTTATCTTTCTGGATAACGGCACCATAGCGGAGCATGGTCCGCCCACCATTCTGGAATCACCAGCAACACAAGCCCTGCAGGACTTCATGGCCAAGGTGCCATAGCGTCGCACCGTGCCGCCGTGCAGAGCTGGCCTATCAGCTCCCGCTCCCGTAATTCCCATCTCTGAGCAGACCGGACAATACATGCAGCCGCTCGGAGATGAGCTCATCATCCCTGGCCATTTCATCCCGGAACAGCTTGATGTCGTCGGCCAGCATCGGGTTGCCGGTGCATACCGATACCGTCATCGCATCGCCCTGCAGCCCGATCCGGTCGATATCCGGATTATCAGGATCGTGCAGATCCGGGTACCTGTAGGCATCCTGCATATACAGCTTGCTGCGTATAATCATAATAGCCAGATCCAAAACCCGATGGATCGGTAATTCCTCCGACTGACGCGACCATTTCTCCCCGGTATGCCGCCACACCTTCGCCGAGATATCCACCTTACCGCGATCGTTCCATTGCGCCAGCCCCAAGGACACACCCTGGACATCAGTCTGCCCCGCATACCGGCCGTCGATCTTTTCGTAGTTCTCGCACACGAACACCGGCTTGTGCTTCAACGAAGTTGGAATTTTCATTTTTCACCTCCTGGTTTACTGAGTTAGTAAGTTACTAACTCAGTAAATTAGTAACATCAGAACGAATTCCTGTCAATACCGTTTCTTCATATCAGCAATTACCCCTCACCAAGCCGGGCATCACCTCCGCAGGTCTTCAACCCCGCCCTGCGCTTGTCTCACCTCCCGCAGTTCAGTAGTTTTCAGTTATGAGTGCAGCGTTCGTGGCCCTGGCAGCTCTGTGCTGGGGCATATCAGGCGGCATCGGCGGCATCCTCATCACCAGGGGCTGGAGCCCATCCGTCGTTTCATTCTACCGCGGAGCAATTGGACTGCTGATCGTCCTTGTCTGGCTCTTCCTGCGCCCGCGCGGCAACGGCCTGGCGAACCGCCGGTTATGGCTCTGGTCTGCAGTCGCCGGACTCGGCATCGCCGGCAACTTCACCTTCTATTTTATGAGCATCGACCAGGGAAGCGTAGCAGTGGCAGTAACGCTGATGTACTGCGCACCAGTTTTCGTGTATCTCATATCATTCGCGCTCAAGCTTGAACGCCCCACAGCATTCAAACTGACCGGAATTGCCGCGGTAATGCTTGGCATCGTCCTGCTCACCCGGCTGTACAACATCGGCGCTGGTGACATTACCCCTCTCGGTGCAGCCGCCGGACTGCTCTCCGGACTTTTTTACGCAGCATTTATCTTCGGCTTCACCTATGCCGCACCCCACGGCAGCCCGCAGGCAATTCTGGCGATTGCTTTTGCAGTTCTTGCCGCCCTCCTCTTCTGGCCCGGCGATATCCCGCAGACAATCACGGCTCTGACCACGCCGGATTGGCCCCTGTTCGCCGGAATCGGCATACTCGGAGGCGGACTGTCCTTCTTTCTGTATATCATCGGCCTGAGGAATACCCCGCCATCCGCCGCCTCAATTGTCGCAATGGTCGAACCGGTAACCGCATCGCTGTTCGGCGTCGTCGTACTGAACAATACCCTCGCCGCTCCGCAACTCCTGGGCATGGCGCTGATACTCGTTACCGTAACCGCGATGAGCGCATACTCAGGCTCTGCGAAACAGCCCTCCGCCCGCCGTCGTATCAAGTAATGCATCTGTATCTAAAGAGGGAGATCCCCCCTCGCTGAAGCAGCCCCATGGGCTACATTCTCCTCGAACAGTGAGGATTCTCCTTCCTGTCCCGCGATTCCGGGTTGATTGCACTGGAATTGATTTCGATTACATATCATCTCCCGAAAAAGGCATCGACGTGTGCAAAGCAAAGATAGTCCTTGTATCTTCAGCCAGAATACACGATAAAAAGAATTGTAGCGGGGTTTACACAAATGGCACAGGTGAAAATCTACGGGCACAGAAATGCATTGCAGTCCCGAAGATCCTCAGTATCGAATGCTATACATGGAGCTCTCATGGAATGCTTTGGTCTGCCTGAAATAAAGCGCTTTCAACGGTTTATTCTGCTGGATCCGGCTGACTTCATTCACCCGGAAGATCAAAGCGAGGACTATACAATCATTGAATCCCCGCAAGCACATTGGGGGATTCGAGGTATGCCCGGTGATGAGCTTGCGCTAAACTATCCGGTTGTAAAATAAGGCGATTCTTCAATATGATTGCCGGTAAGCCTTGAGGGCAGTCAGGCTGCGGAAGACCCGAAAGGGACAGTCCCCTATTCCTGAGGGGGACTGTCCCCCTCTTCAGTCTGATTGTCCCGGGTGCGTTTCCACACGTAGTTACCGAATGCTATTCCCGCAACCGGGAAAACAACAAGGGCGGCAATCAGCTGCCCCGGCCAGTATAAACCGGGTCGTACTGCTACACTGATAGCGGTATACACCAGGGCGGCAGTGATTCCCCAGTACAATACACCGCGCTTGATAATGAACTTCCATTTCTCGGTCATATCAGCTCCTGAATAGAATCTATTACTGCAGCTCCGGTGGCGTCCAGTCGACGGCGGCTCTGGTGTCCGGAGGCAATCAGCAGGCAATCGCATCCGATCGCCTGAGCAACCTCGAAATCATGGGTGGTGTCACCGATCAGCAGGGTTCGGTCCGGCACGGCCTTGAGAGCAGCCAGGCTGCGGCGTCCGCGTTCAATCTTGCTGATTGCATGAATATCATTCAGCCCGTCAATGGAACAGAAGCGGGAGGAAATACCCAGCTGCTGAACCGAAACCAGCAGATCGGATTCTCTGGAGGCCGAAAGAATTGACTGGGAAAGCCCGTACCCTTCAATACGGGACAACGCAGTCTCCACGCCGGAGAACAATCGGAAACGGTGGGCTTGAGCATGAAACTCCCGCACAAACTCTACCGCCAGATCATTAAAACAGGAAACGTCGAACCCGATTTCACGATAGTAATCCAGTATGGGAAACCGGAATACCTCACGGTAGGATTCAGTATCCAGCTGCGGAAGACCACGGGCGGCCAGCATGCGATTGGTGATTCCCATAGAGATTTCCAGGTCATCCAGCAGGGTGCCGTTCCAGTCCCAAATTACGTGTGAATATTCTGGTATATACATATACTATTGCCGCAGCCCAAGCCTGCCCAGCGCCGCAATCAGCTTATAACGCAGGGACGGAATGCATACGATGGAACCGGAACGAAACATACCCCGTTTTTTTCCGAGACCGGCATGGCGCAGAGAGGCTTTTACAACAAAATCACTGGTAAGCCACAACCACGAAGGGAATTTCTCTTTGAAGTCGGTGCCTTGAAAAGCCTGGGTACTATGAAAGCCGGTGTGTACAAAACCGGGGCACAGGGCTTGAATCCGGATCCTTGAACCTTGATTGGGGACTGTCCCCTTTCGGCGGGCAGTGGGGGGAGCAGCTTCAGACCGCCCGCTTTGCAGCTCTCTGGTCAAGCCTTGCGAAAGATTAATCTGGTACAGCTTGGCGGCACTGTAAATCCCGGTCGATACAAAGGCCGCGACCGATGCCACATTGATAATGACCGCACCGCCGGGGACAAGGCTCATTCCTGGGACAGCAGCATGACAGAATTCAGTCGGTGCGCTTATATGTACATCTATCATGGCCTGATGATTCGCAAGATCCTGCTCAACGAAAGGCTCCGGTATGGCAAAACCGGCATTATTCACCAGCACATTGAGATTGGCGGTGGTGCGAATTTTTTCGGCTATTTTGCTGCGATCATCCGCATTCGCAAGATCCGCCTGGACTACCTCAACTGCAGCATCGTATTGTCGATGCAGCCGATCAGCGATCTCCTGCAGTTTTTCCACCCTCCGGGCTGTAATAATGAGGTCCCACCCCATCGCTGCCAGCTGGCGGGAGAACTCGGCGCCGAGACCGCTTGAGGCTCCGGTAATCAGGGCGACGGCGGGAGCGGGGACTGTCCCCTTCGTATTGTTGGGGACTGTCCCTCTCCCGTCGTCGCCGGATGTATGCATTAAATGTCGCACTGGCCGGACATGCAGGCCAGTTCCTGTGCGGCGGTTGTCAGATCGCGCTCTTCATACCGGTAAACCTTCGAGAAATCAATGTTCGGAAAGTTTTTCGCCAGCCGTTCGTATTCATCCTTGGATATATCGACATACGGCATCTGATCATACTGCGCGTCGATTGCCGGCAAAAATGCCATCCCTCCGATCTTGTCCTGATGCTCCCAAATCCACTTGATGATATCAATGACTTCATCAGATTTATAGGTAATGGTTACCGAGGGATTATGTTCGGTGTAATGAACCTTATTCTGCAGCCAGTAATCACATTGCTGCAATGCAGTGCGGCTATTCCGGGTCATGGCGGTTTCCGGACTCTTTACCGGAAAATGCGCGACCCAGGTGGTTGCATTGGCAACGGTCTGTCCATTTTCAGGGTCCATAGGAACACCCTCATCCTGCAGTACATGGAAAATTGGGGTGTGCGCGCCAACCCGCACATTGCGAATGTAGTACGGCGCCCAGCGCGCATGCAGACCGGATGCGCTGTTCATTAGCTGGCTGGAATTCCCGGAGGGCTTCACGGCAGTAACCGATGCGGATTGATTAATTCCCAGCTTCGCTGCATAGATCCGGTTAGTTTCTACAGCGACATATCGCAGGCGGCTCTGCACATCCGGGTCCTGACAGGCCGGACTGTCCATCTGTCCGTTCAAATCCACACCCAGCAATCGTTCTTCCTCGCAGTTCTGCTGCCATTGCGGCCGCAGCCCCGGAAAGCTGGTTGCCATTGACTGGATAGAACCGAGGATGGTAGCCATTTCGACCTTATCCTTCAGGGTCTCGAAGGTATCATCCTCGCGGGCAATCGCACTGGAGAGATTACAGAACTGGAACGGCCGCAGGATAATTTCCCCGCATGGATTGGTGCCGAAATCAGCCTCCTTCCGGCGTTCCGGACGGTTATCGATCGCAGCACGGCGGTTGAAGATGCCGGGTTCTCCACGCTCCGAACGTACCATATCCAGTACGAAGGTTGCGATCTCCTGCTGCCGCAGCTCGCGGTTGGGCCATACAGCCGAGTTATTTGCATTCCACCGCTGGGCGTTTTTGTGCCAGAAGTCGCCATCCTTGCAGTGACGCATATCCTGATCATCATAATCAAACAGACTGATCATTGCCGTTCGCCGGACACCACCGGAAACTGCAGCGCCGCCGACGGCACACATAATATCATGCGCATCCAGCGAGGTCATAAAACCTCCCTGACGTGCCAATACCCGCTGTTTTGCAAAGTTAATCATCTGCCTCAGGGGTTCCGGACCGGATGCCCGCCCGCCTTTAATCTTCAGCGGCGCGCCTGCCGGCCGCACCTGCGAATAGTCAAAGTCGATATCCTCACCGGCAAACCAGGTCTTGAGTGCGGTGCGCAAGGCCTCCGACCAGCCTTCGGAGGTATCCTGCACCACATAGGTTCCATGATGCACCCCGGTCTGGCGCTGGATCCTCGGCATGTTCTCAATGTATTTGCGTTCCACGCTATAGCCGACTCCACAGCCGTTCATGCTGATAATCAATGCCTCGACGAATGAGTCAATACTGTCTACAGGCAGATACGAACAATTATAGATGGCGATGTTGCTGCGCCGGGCAGGCTCACCGGCCATAGCCAGCAGGCGCATAGAGGGCATGACCTGCATCTCGAGAATTCCCTTTCGCAGTCGGTCGTATACAGCATCCTCCAGCCGATTATGCGAGATCTCGCGCAGGTACTCTATCGCCCGATTGACAGTTTCAACCCAGGTTTCACGTCGGCCCAAATCATAATTGAAGCGTGAATATTTGTCGTAGAACTGAAACTTCTGAATCTGGGTAGGAAAATATGCGTCTGATTCGGCAAATGCCTTTTTCACCTCATCGGGGACGGGTCTGTCCTTCCGCATTTTTTCATGTTCGGCGCGATAAAGAATATATGCCTTTGCAGCCTCATACTCTCCGGCCGCCTGCAGCACCATCTCGACAATATCCTGAATTTGCTCAACCGTTGGTACATCATACTTGGCGGCAGCTACATTCACCACTTGATTGGTAAGCTCATCTATGGATATATGATCCGCAGGTTTGGCGCTCTGAAAGCAGCGTTCCAGCGCATTCGCTATCCGGTCCCGGTCAAACGGCTGTCTGTATCCGTCCCGCTTCAGCACCTCAGCCGGTGCAGCAAGGGACCCTCCGTTCGACACAGCTGAAGTACCCTTTGCAGCAGCTTTATTCCTGGTATTACCCTTCACCTCAGTCTCCAGCTCCAGCTTTTGTACAGCTATCCGGGCTCCTGTAGATTTTTTTGCAGTAGACTCCGCCATGACACCCCCCATATATAGTGTTGTTCATCCAAGGCTAACACAATCAACGGTGGTGTACAAGGATCATTTGAATAATTCAAGACAAATTTACACAGAAAAATCGCCGTCTACAGAAGACGTCTGCAGAAGCTGTCTGCAGCTGAACCGGTGCACGGCGAAAGTGCGCTACTCTGCATCCAGAAGCAGCTTCGGATAGCGGTCCCGGGGCATAAGATGCAGGCGCACGCGTTTCGGTTTACCCATGCGGGCTACGGCCTTCAGGCTCACCTCCACTGTACCGATACGGCATTTATTCTGCTGATCAACAATGCCGTGCAGGGAATAGCCTTCACCGTCCCGATAGGTTGCCGGATTCTGTCCATACACTAATTCAACTACGGTCTCTGTGGTCATTAACCCGAGGTCGAGTCCGTCATTTGGATTAATTACAATTCTATTCTCGGGGAACGAAAAATCCGCCAACACATTCAGGAATCCAGTCTCATGTACATCCGGCATCCAGTCAACTCCTCTCTCTACAGTCTATATGCACCGGGCGCGGCGTCAAGGGAAAAAGCTATCGAACCGGGAGATTTCGTTTTGCAAGCACGTGGCGCAGCCGGTGCATCACCTCATCCGACGGGGGCTGCACCCCTTCCAGCGGATACACCTCACCAAGGGCTTCCCATTTATGGCGCCCCATTTCATGATACGGCAGCAGTTCGATTTTCTCCACCACGTGGAACTGGGAGACAAAATGGCCGAGGCGATCTGCATGTTCCGGATCATCGGTATAGCCCGGCACCACCACATGGCGAATCCATACCGGGATGGATCGCTGATCCAGCTCGCGCAGGAAATTCAGTATCCGTGCATTCGGCACTCCAATATATTCGCGGTGGATCTCGTCATCCATGTGCTTGATATCCAGCAGAACCAGATCGGTGTGCTCAAGAACATCGACAATTGGACCCTGCACAGCAGCATATCCGGATGTATCCAGGGCGGTATGAATACCCTCTTCATGACATTGCCGGAACAACTCGGCTACAAACCCGGCCTGTAGCAGGGGATCTCCGCCGGTTGCCGTTACTCCCCCGCCCGATCCCTGAAAAAAAGGACGGGCCCGGCGAATATTATGCATGATCTGCGAAAGGGTATATGACCTGCCATGCTGCGGTGACCATGTGTCCCGGTTATGGCAGAACTTGCAGCGAAGGGGACAGCCCTGGAAAAAGATGACATATCTGATTCCAGGACCATCTACGGTTCCCATGCTCTCGAAGCTGTGAATGTTCGCGGCTTTCTCCACGGGACCTCCTTTCACGCTCCCTTACAAACGACTGTGCAGGGTTCGCGAGATTACATCCAGCTGCTGTTCGCGGGTCAGCTTGATAAAATTGACCGCATACCCGGATACACGAATGGTGAGCTGAGGATATTTCTCCGGATGCTCCATGGCATCCTCCAGGACCTCTCGCTGCAGTACGTTCACATTTACATGATGTCCGCTGCTGCTGCAGTACCCGTCCAGCATTGACCGCAGGTTTACAATCCGGTCCTGGGAGGTCTTGCCCAGTGACCCGGGAGTAATACTGAAGGTATAGCTGATACCATCCTGCGCAGCCTCATACGGCAGCTTTGCCACCGACGCCAGCGAGGCGACGGCTCCATGGGTGTCACGCCCGTGCATGGGATTCGCACCAGGGGCAACCGGATCCCCCCCGCGCCGACCGTCCGGGGTGTTCCCGGTCTTTTTACCGTACACCACATTCGATGTAATCGTAAGGATAGACATGGTCGGCGTAGAGCCGCGATACGTCGGGTTCTTGGCTATCTTGCCCATGAAGCGCTCGACCAGATCGGAGGCGATCACGTCTACGCGATCGTCATCATTCCCGAAGGCCGGATACTCGCCGTCGATCTTGTAATCGACTGCCATGCCGCTTTCGTCCCGTATCACGGATACCCTGGCGTGCTTGATTGCGGATAGCGAGTCGGCACATACCGACAAACCGGCGATACCGCACGCCATGGTCCGGAACACATCCCGGTCGTGCAGTGCCATCTGCAGACTCTCATAACAGTACTTGTCATGCATATAATGGATAATGTTCAGGGCGTTCACATACAGACCGGCCAGCCAGTCCAGAAAGTAGTCGAACTTTTCCATTACCTCGTCATAATCAAGTACATCCCCCAGAATCGGTTCAAAGCGGGGACCGACCTGTATTCCCTTGACCTCATCTACTCCGCCGTTTATCGCGTACAGCAGAGCCTTGGCCAGGTTGCAGCGGGCACCGAAGAACTGCATCTGTTTGCCGATACGCATGGCGCTCACACAGCAGGCAATTCCGTAATCATCCCCCCAGTACGGACGCATCAGGTCATCATTCTCGTACTGGATTGCGCTGGTATCAATGGAAACCTGTGCACAGAAATCCTTGAATCCCTCAGGCAGATTTACCGACCACAGTACCGTGAGATTCGGCTCGGGCGCAGGCCCGAGATTATACAGGGTCTGCAGGATTCGAAAGGTTGTTCTGGTAACCAGGGTACGGCCGTCCAGTCCCATGCCGCCAAGGGCTTCGGTAACCCAGGTCGGGTCGCCGGAAAAGAGTTCGTTATACTCAGGTGTTCGCAGAAAACGAACCATTCGCAGTTTCATTACGAAATGATCGATGATCTCCTGCGCATCCTGTTCCGTCAGTGCGCCGCTGCGCAAATCACGCTCGAAATAGATATCCAGGAAACTGGCCACGCGGCCAAGACTCATGGCAGCACCGTTTTGTTCCTTAATGGCTGCAAGGTACCCGAAATAGGTCCATTGTACGGCCTCAACCGCATTTTCAGCAGGACGGCGGACATCAAATCCATAGCCGTCGGCCATTATCACCAGCTGCTGCAGGGCTTTAATCTGCTCGACGATCTCCTCACGTGCACGGATAACCTCCTCGTTTACCGTACCGACCTCCAGGCTGGTCAGCTGTTCCTGTTTGTCGGCTATGAGACGATCAACACCGTACAGCGCAACCCTGCGGTAATCCCCGATAATTCGGCCCCCGCCGTACGCATCCGGAAGCCCGGTAATAATACCCGCGCGCCGTGCCGCCCGGATCTCGGGCGTATATGCGGAAAATACCCCTTCATTATGGGTCTTGCGGTATTGATTGAACACCTCGCTGATTGCAGGATTCAGATTATAGCCGTAGGACCGACAGGCAGCCTCTGCCATCCGGATCCCGCCAAAGGGCATAACCGTGCGTTTCAGCGGGGCATCGGCCTGCAGACCGACGATACGCTCTCTGGCTTTATCGATATAGCCGGGGCCGTGACTTATGATGGTCCCGACCTTTTCGGTATCTATATCCAGGGTTCCGCCGGCTTTCACCTCGGAATCCATCAATGAGGAGACCTTTTTCCAGAGCTCATCCGTTGCAGCGGTGGGTCCGGTAAGGAAAGAGGAATCACCCTCGTACGGGGTGTAATTGCGCTGAATAAAATCCCTCAAGTCCACATGACGGATCCAGCGGCCGGGAAGATACGACGCCCATGAAGTCTGTACATCATTTTCTGTTTTAGCTGTGCTCATAGTTATTCCTTTTATCATACCTACTTGGTAAGGTTTGAGACAATCGTACACCTGACGGCTGTCCAGTGTAAAGAGAAAATCGGAAATAATCGGTATTTTTTTATCGTTATCAGGAGAAGCGTTCCAGCACTCTCATGACCGGGGCACGGTAACTGCTGCCGAACAGATTCAAATGATTCAGCAGATGGTATAAATTGTAAATTTCACGTCGATCATCATATCCGGATGGAATTGGAATAATCTCCTGATATGCATCGAAAAAGCTCGAACCCGGACTGCCGAAAAGCTCCATCATTGCAATATCCGCCTCGGAATGCCCAAGATACACCGCCGGATCTATCAATACTACCGATCCCTGCTGATCAACCATCATGTTGCCATTCCACAGGTCTCCATGGAGCATAGACGGATGATCCGGTTCCGGCAGCAGAGAGGACAACCGGGACAGCACTGAATCGGCAAGAGTCATTACGTTTGAGTTGATCAATCCGTTTCGTTTTGCCAGATTCAGTTGATACCGGAGACGGTGTTCGGCAAAAAAATCAACCCATGAGGATTCCCAGGTGTTCTCCTGCGGTGTACTGCCGATGTAGTTATTACCGACAAAACCAAACTGCTGAACCGGACTGCCTGCCTCCGGCAGCTCCACGGTTGTATCGGAAGCCTTCTCCGGGATGTATCCGGGTAAATCCGTTGTCGCTACGACAGCTGCATGCATTGCGGCCAGAGAAACCCCAAATTCCCCGGTTCTGCCGACCGTTCGTCGTCCGGACTCAATCCATTCCAGCAGCAGAAACTGATGGGACTTGGTCTGGACCAGCCCAACCGGGGTCGGCACCCGTGGTCCGGCGACGCGAGTCGAGAGTCCGATTAAGGCGGCAAGCCCTTGAGCCTCAGCCAAAAACATCCCCTCCAGCCTGGTACTGTTCTGTTTGCAGAACAGTACGGTTCCATTGCTCAGTACAATCCTTTTACCCTGATTGATACAGCCGCCTGCAACCGGATCCGAAGACCGCACAGTAACGGTTTCCCCGAACAAAGCGGCAATTCCCTTCTGGAAGGTATCGCTCTGTACAACGGTAAATTTCGACATACCAACCCCTTAATTCGAGCGGGTGCGCTGTTTCTCCAGATGATTCAGCAAGGCATCACAGGTTCGATCAACAATGGAGTACACGTTCTCGAACCCGGCATCTCCGCCGTAATACGGATCCGGGACATCATCCTGCGCAGATCCCCTGGGATCGAACTCCCGGAATTTATGTACCCTGTCCAGATTCGGATGCCCGGAAGCAGCATAATGGATATCATCATAATTCCCCTGATCCATTGCCAGTACCAGGTGATACTCATCCAGAAACTGTGAAACAAACTTCTGTGCCTGATGATGAAACGGCACACCTTTGTCTGCGGCAATTTTACGCATACGCGGATCTGCGTCCTCGCCGACATGATATCCATGAGTACCGGCCGACTCCACCTCAAAGTAGGGTTCCAAGCCGCGTTCCTTCAGTTTGTGTTCAAAAACCGCGTGAGCCAACGGGCTGCGGCAGATATTCCCCATACAAACAAAAAGTATCTTCTTCATGTTAATTATTCCCATCCGGATGTTTCATGTTGAAATCCTCTGCAGGCAGCAGCAGCATAATCCCCTCCGCTGGAAATCTTATGAGTGTCATCCCGGTAAAAAAATCAATGTAAATATCCTGACCGCTTTCTCCAATCTGCAGATTGATGCTTTCACCCGGCCGGCCTATCCGGCTTGTAAAATCATGCGGAATCCGGCGAGCTTCCGCCGTCATATCAATGAGAACAGGAGGTTCATTCATCGAATGCACACTGTACACCGACCCGCGTCGACGGGACCGCTCAACCAGAAGCTCCTGGCCGGATTGCAGTGACTCAGGCAAGGGCTGATCGTCCAGGCTGTGAATTTTCAGCCGGAATATACCTGGATCTGCCGTTGCCGCGTCATCCTGCTCCGCCAGAATTTCTATCCGTGCGGCAGGCAGCATATCCTGATACAGATGAATCTCCTGAGCCCCCTGCAATGGACGCAGCAGCTCGAGCGGCAGCAGCAGAATCAGCAGCAGCGGATGAGCCATATATCCTACCCGACCAGCTTGCGGACAACGCTCAGCAATTTATCCGAATCGAACGGTTTTACTATCCAGCCGGTGGCTCCTGCAGCCTTGCCCTCCTGCATTTTTCCCGACTGTGCTTCGGTAGTCAGAATGATAATTGGCGTGAACTTGTGATCCGGATGCGCGCGAATCTTGCCGGTCAAGGTAATACCGTCCATATTCGGCATATTTACATCGGTAATCACCAGTGAAAAGCTGTCGGTATCAATCTTAGACAAGGCATCCACGCCATCCTCACAATCAACGACATCGAATCCTTCTTCCTTCAGTACAAAGCTCACGCTCTGCCGGATCGCTGCCGAATCATCTACTACCAGAATTTTCTTGGGCATAGATCAACCTACCTTTCTGTTCAATATACTTGTAGTATGGTAGCAGAAGCACGGTATTGCAAGACCGCCTGACTATGCATCTGCTCGCTGCGCCTGCTCGACGATAAAATCGGCAATCTCCTGCGGGGTTTTATCCTCGGTGTTAATCACTATATCTGCAGCACTGGTGTCATCGTTATCAATATTGTATAACCGCAGATACCGATTGTGGTCACGCTGATCACGTTCTACCGTTTTCTGCATCACCGTCTGAAAATCCCCGCCCTCGCGCTGCTGTATCCGGCGAACACGTTCCTGAACAGAAGCAGTCAGATACACCTTTAAATCAGCCTCTTTCAAGATCCATATTGCCAGACGTGAACCGAGTATTGAATCCCCTTCCATTGCCAGTTCCACTTGTCGAGCATCCAGATAGCGGTCCCACGAGGGGTCTTCCTCCGCCATCCGGCACAGATCTTCAAACTCCAATCCCTTTTCGCGGGCCAGGGTGCGAAAGGTGTAGTTCACCATGCGAACCCCCAGAGCCTCGCTCACCATTCTGGTAATCGTGGTGTTGCCGCATCCGCTCTTTCCTGAAATTGCAATTCTCATGTACACGGCTCCTTCTGCTATTCGATATTCCGGACCTGTTCGCGGATATTCTCGAGGGAATCCTTCATATCAATAACCGACCGGCTCACCTCCAGCAAGGCAGATTTGGAGCCGATAGTATTCATCTCGCGATGTATCTCCTGGCAGAGAAAATCCATGCGCTTGCCCATCGCCTCCGGGCTGTCCAGCAAACGATGGAACTCCTCGATATGAGCTCCCAGCCGCGCAAGCTCTTCATTAATCGAGTATTTCACCAGCAATACTGCGATTTCGGCATAAACCCGCTGCAGATCAATCTGCTCACCCATCATCTCGGTAAATCGCTCATGCAGGGTATCCTTAATCCGCTGTTCCATCTCAGGCGCACGGGCGGATACTACAGCAAAGGCCTCGCTGATTCTCGCAAGCTGCTGCTGAATATTCTCCTTTGTGGCATTTCCTTCCCTGGCTCGAGACTGATTCCACTGCGTGAGGGCTGCATCCATAACGGTATCCAGGTATTCCGGTAATTGATCGATATCACGCGGCTGCTCTACCGTCAGCAGGCCCTCCACCTGCAGCAGGTCATGGGGCGTTAACCCGATGGAGATATTCTCGTTCCGGTCTATAACAAACTCCTGTGCCTCGCGAAAGGCTTTCAGATAACCGTCAAGTAATCCCGTATCCAGACGAACCGCGGCTTCCTGCTGCAGTCTGCGGAAACGGATATAGACATCGATTTTTCCACGACGAGCTGCAGCCTTTACTCTTGTGCGCAGCTTTTCCTCTAACGGATTCAGAACGCCGGGCAAATTCATATTGATGTCCAGATAGCGGTTATTATACGACTTGATCTCTGCGGTCAGGATGAGTGTTTCATCCTGATATTCGTGCATGCCGTAGCCAGTCATGCTTATCATAGCTGCTCCTTTCTGTATATCATCCTTGATTCAAGCGATCAACGAGAGCGGTACCGACCTCGTAATTATTCCCGGCTCCCATGGTAAGGAACAGATCACCTTCCGTGAGTTCTGCGGCACCGGCCTCCACTGCTGCGGCAAAGCTCTCAAAAAACCGCACCTTCATTCCAGCGGATGCCGGGTGCTGCGCAATCGCGGCGGCAAAGTCCCGCCCTGCTTTTAGCGGGTCCTTGTCACCGCCTTCCCGCGCACTGGCAAAAACCGGGTGCAGCCAAACCTCGTCCGCAGCCTGAAAACATCCCAGAAAATCATCCCACAATGCCTCGGTACGGCTGAAGGTATGCGGCATAAAATCCACCACAATGCGGCGGTCGGAATAGTGCTCCCGGATTCCTTCTATAGTAACACGGATCTCGGTTGGATGATGGCCATAGTCGTCCATTACCAGTACACCGTCGACCTCGCCGATGATCTCGCTGCGGCGCTTTGTGCCGGTAAATGCCGCCGCAGCCGCGGCGTACTCATGATCCGGCCGGGATGGAAGCCCGAGATCCTCCTGCACACACTGCAATGCGGCAACAACCGCAGCTGCATTCAGGATATTGTGGCGACCCGGCACCTGCAGCTGGAAATTTGCATTCATGCCGGCCAGTTCAAAGCTGCCCGGGATATGCCGGCCGTTTCGCGGACTCTGCACGATCCGGAATGCTCCGCCGGTAGAAAAACCGTATGGTACAACACGCAGATCCGGCCGCCGGGAAGCAGCCTCGCGAGCCACCCGGACAGCACCCGGATCGTCGGCGCTGTAGACAAGCGCCCCGCCCTGCGGCAGCCGATCACAGAATTCACCGAAGGCCTGCAGTACATCTGCTTCATCCTTGTAGTAGTCCAGATGATCGCTCTCAACATTGGTCAGTATAATCCACCGCGGATGAAAATGCAGGAAGTGCCGGCGGTATTCACAGGTCTCGGCCGCCATAAAACGACTGCCCCCTGCATAGGTCGCCCTGTTATCCAGGGCCGGCACAACACTGCCGAGGATTGCACTGCCGGGCAGCCCCAGTTCACGCAGCATTACCGCCAGCATGCCGGTTGTAGTGGTTTTCCCGTGCGTTCCCGCAATAGCAAGACCGGGCACACCAGCCGACAACTCGCCGAGAGCCTCGGGATACTCAATACAGCGCAGCCCTCGTCGTACAGCCTCCGCAAGCTCGGGGTTCGTTGCCGCATTGTATGCAGCTGAGTAGACAACCAAATCGCAGTCTTCCGGTACATGCTGCGCACTAAATCCGACACACGGAACCACCCCGACCGACTCAAGGATTGCATCGGTAAAAAAACGTTCCGCAACGTCCGAACCCGTAACCTGTGCCCCGGCAGCTACCATAAGCTCGGTCAGCGCAGCCATTCCTGAGCCCTTTATTCCCACGCAGTGCACCCTGCGGCCGGCAAAATCCAACATACCGGCAGGATACGTGAAAGTTCGCAGATTGGCAATTGCAGCCGCGCTGCCGACCATGGCCTTCGGGGCTGCCGACCATGGCCTTCGGGGCTGCCTGCCGGCCGACTTGACAGCAACGGGCAAACACCGCATTCTCGCTGCATCGGAGGAGCTATGAAATCCACAGCAGACAACCGGCCGCAGCGACGCGGCCTTTACGGCTTTGCCCAGGTGCTGCAGGGCATGGCGATTGGTGTCGCAAACGTCATACCCGGAGTGAGCGGCGGAACCATCGCTGTTCTGATCGGCGTGTATGACCGGCTTATCAACGCCCTTGCCGAGTTCTTCTCGCGTTCGCCGAAATGGCTGAGCAGCTTCATTTTTCTGGTCAAGATCACGATGGGGGCTCTTATCGGCATAATGCTGTTTATTCGCGCCATTAATTTCGCATTTGCACATTATGAAACACCTACTACCCTGTTCTTCGTGGGGCTGGTACTGGGTTCCGTACCTGTCCTGTTTTCTCTGTCCGGCAGCAGGCGGCCGCGCATATCCGCGATAGCAGCCTTCCTCCTGACTGCAGCAGCCGTGGTTGCCATGGGAATACTCCAGCCCGAGGGATCCGGCAGAGTAATCACCAGTCTGACCCTGCAGGATTCCCTGCTGCTGTTTGTGACCGGGATGTTCGCTCTGGCCACAATGATTGTCCCCGGGGTCTCCGGAGCCTTTATTCTGCTGGTGGCAGGCCTGTATGACACCCTCCGTTTTGCTGCAGAACAGATGAACATACCCGTACTTGCCGTATTTTTTGCCGGCGGGGTTGTCGGACTGCTGTCGATCAGCAAGCTCATCCGGTTCCTGCTGCAGCGCCACCATCATGTAACCTACTTTGCAATTATCGGTTTGGTTTTCGGATCGGCAATTACACTATGGCCGGAGGGTGGAATCCCGTTCGATGCCGCCGGAGGATTCGGACTGTTCAGTCTGCTGCTCGGCGGCGTACTCGCGGTGGTGCTGGGGAAACGCCCCGGCGGACCAAAGGACGGTCTGGCATCAGCCCCGGAAGATTCTGACGGTCCGGAAGAGAGCTCATGAAGGATATTTTAAACACCCCTTTCCGGGAACTGGAAGCGGCATTAGACGAGTACGGACAGCCGAATTTTCGAGCCGTACAGCTCTGGGAATGGCTGTACAAACACCGGACCCGCAGTTTTGATGCCATGCTCAATCTCCCGAAGGAGCTGCGAAACCGACTGGCCAGTGAGTATGTATTCCGGCCGATTACACCGGAACATACAGCTGTCAGCTCGGACGGCACCCGCAAGATGGTGTTCCGGCTGTTTGACAACCATGTAGTCGAGGGGGTGCTGATTCCGGCAGCCGACAATCGCCTTACAGCCTGTATATCCAGCCAGGTGGGCTGCACCTTGCGCTGCGCCTTCTGCGCAACCGCTCGCATTCCGTACCGCCGC
>CAZANF010000023.1:0-18141 GCA_964486425.1 uncultured Spirochaeta sp.
AGTGGTATTGTTTCCGAATGTATATCGTGAATGGGTTGGCAGGCTGTCATGGGGGCGCCCGTATATCGTTACAGGACGAGTGATACAGGAGTTTTCCGCAATATCTTTCCAGGCCGAGGCACTTCATGCATTTTTTTCGTCCGATACCCATAAGTTGGCGGTTGAATCTGTCGATACCATACATACACATGAAGGCAGGAATTTTTTTCAACGGAATAGATGAAGACCAAACAATGCAGTTGCTTCACAGCGCCGCAGACAGGAATATCCCGGCCACCGCATATCGAATCGGGAAATCCTGGGAAGACTTGAACGGAGAAGAGTTCCATTTTCATCTTCGCCGGTTGACCCACATTATTATTTTCATGTCCCAGAATACAACCCGTGCGCGCTGGTTTTCATTTCTGCAGGGGTATGCATTCGGCAGCGAGATTCCGGTCTATCTATGTTCTTTTGTTCACTCCGTGGAAGAAATCCAAATGTTTCTGCCGAATTATGTACAGCAATTACCGATATATACCGAGATTGACGAGCTCATGGAGGAGTTGGTCCGTGAAAAGGATATAGATAGTGCCTTGCAGCGTATTGAAAACGCGAAGGCAGAGCTTACAGCAATGGGATACCCCTTAACCGAAGAGGCGCTGGTCTCCGCTGCATCTGAGGGGATTACCGCAGCGGTCGGCTGGTTTCTGCAGACCGGATTCAGTCCGGATACAATGAATAAAAAACGAGTTCCTATCCTGAATCTGGCAGCCAGGGGACAACATCTCGGGGTGATGCGTCTGCTGCTGCAGTCCGGGGCGGATGTGAATCTTACTGGAGCCGATAGGCAGACTACGGTTTTAATGGAGTCTGCGGTTCAGGGCGATATGGAAGGTGTTGATCTGGTGTTACAGTATAATCCTGATCTTGATATCCAGAGCGCCAGCGGACAGACTGCACTGATGATGGCTATTGGAGAAGGGCAGATAGAGGCAGCAATGCGTCTTCTGGAGAGCGGAGCAAAAACAGATCCTGTTGATGCCCTCGGCATGACTGCCTATAAGTACGCAAAGCTGTTCGACCACAGGGACTTGATTGCAAAAATATCCGAGATATCCTCCAGCCGCAGTGAATGAGTGCGGTTGACCCTGATTTGTTTTCACGGGTATCCTGTTTTTAGATGTCAGATACACAAGCAGTTGCGATATATCATATATACAGAAATGATGGGAGCAGTTTATTTCTCCATCCTTTTGACAGTGATGAAAAGGTGCTGGAGATAATCGGGCAGCGCCCAATACAGGGAATATACGGACGCCAGCCCCATGCGGATGCCATTCATGGTCTGCGCTCGGCGCTGTATGACCGTATTGATGCCGCTGTCGGCCGCCATGTCCGTGAGCGGCTGTTTATTCCCAAATTCCTGCTTGCATCGGTAGTATTCATGATAAGTTTTTTCTTTATGTCGCTTATTATCCTAACCCCGATACCTGTCCTTGATGAGTTCATCATCAGCAGTATTGCCGCGGTTCTGGCCTATACAGGGCTGGGACGGATGCAAAACTCCTCAGAGCGGGCGAATCGGCTGCGTATGAAGCTTCGATCGGCAATAGATGAAGTGCGGTTTTCCGAATCCGCCTGCGTGATCAAGATTGAGGCTTTGCTTGCCCGTATTGAGTCTGCTCTGCCGGAGAAGATACTGCATGAGATTCCGGATATGGCCCTTGAGGTGCCGGATGACTGTAGTTCTGTCGCGATGGACATTGCAGCCTGCATCCGTACCCGTCTGCCGCATATGTCCAAAATTGAATACCTTCAGGACTCGCTGCAAAATGCATCGCCCGGTGCAAAAGAGGTCATATACCAGCGACTGGTACGCTACAAAATCGATATCCCGCTGTTTGCCCTGGCTCAGGTTCTGAATGCGGGCTCATTCGTCTCCGAGGGTCTCCAGTGATTCCATTTCCTGCTGCAGCTCCAGGGATTCCTCGGACAGTTGCTTCAACTCCCTGGCAGGATCGAATCGGGGATTCAGTGCCAGTGCCTGTTCCGCCAGCATTGCACTGAGTTCAAGTTCCCCTTCAGCGAAGTACAGCAGCCCATCAAGATATAATTCCTCTACGCGGGACTGCAGCTCAGAGCGTCCGTGGTCGCCGAATCTCAGGGAAGCCTGCAGACTGAATCGATCGGGTTTGGTGAACCGGGTTGTGTAATCAACAGTGTAGTTTGCCGACAGACGGACGTCCCCGACATCTACCTGGTTGCCGATTACAAATCGCGGAGCCCCTCCCTGGACCGAGAAGCCGGCGGATAATCGGAGAAAAGAGGTTATGGTGGTGCGAACTCCAACTGCAAATCCGATATTTTCCTGCGGAGTATCGGAAAATGGATTCCAGGGCACTATAAGGTCACCCGCCAGGAGCAATGGCCGTACAGGTGAATATGCTATTCCGGCATGCGCTGCAGTCGGGACCGGCTCACCCATTACCTCCGGTCCGAAGTTTCGCAGCACGGCACCGATGGAAAAATTCCGCTCACGAGAGGAGTACCATTTCAGAAAATTAAATCGTGTCAGTACGCCGATATCGGCAAGTCCGGTGATTGCAGATTGTTCCGGTGCAATCGTTTCAGGCACAATACGCGCTGCATATTTCAGATTTCCACCGATTGAGATACCGTAGAAGTAGAAACTGGAAAGGATGTTGTATGAGGCGTTTATCCCGCCGACTGCTTCTATATAACGGCCGCCGCCGACCTCGTACCCCTGAAAGTCTATGCCTTCAAAGGGGACATGCACAATCTTTGTGGCAAAACCCAGACCCAGGCGATCCCATCGGCGGGTGAAGGCGATACTGTCCATGGATACATCATCAATAAGATTATTATGAAAAAGGGCTAATTCGGTTTCTTCCAGGGTGGCACTTCCGGATGGATTCGACTCTAGAAATGAAATATCCTGGGAGACGGCCGTGTATGCGGTTCCCATGCCTTCGAATTCCCCGCCGATAGGTATTTTGAGGGTAACCAGGGTAGTAAGGCCGGTGTTTTCATCCTCAAAGCGGTCAAACATATCTACAAGCTGAGCATAGAATGATGAATAGTTTTCGGCATGGAGTTTAGGCGCATTACCGAGTATAATGACTACGCAGATAATAACTATGTAGATAGGCTGAACCGCTTTCATTACCATACAGTATATACCTATATCGGTACTGTTTCTATGCTGCATCAGGGTTGTTTTGCTTTAGGTATTTTCGTCCGATAAAATAAACACGGAGGGGTGCAGATTGCAGCTGCTGCAGTACAGAAGAACAGTTATTTTTCTCCTATTCTTCCTGACGACAGGTGTGCTGTCTGTATCTGCGGCCGGGTCACGTGAGGACCCCATAGATCAGGCTTCCATTTACATAGAAGAACAGCGATACAACGAGGCCTTGCAGCTTCTTGCGGAATCCATCAAGCAGGATCCCGAGCGTATATGGGAGGCAGCCCGGCTTATTCAGGGTATATCACAAGCTCGAAGTGAGTATAACGACGAGTGGAAGGATCTTATACGTTCTCTTCGGGAAGAACCGGATAATTCCGAGCAAGCCTTGGAAATAATCCAGCGAATGGAAACCATAGATCGTTTTCCCAATCCACGCACTACTCAACAGGTCCGTGACGCCCGTCGTACCGTCCGCTTCCGCTATAATCAAACTGAATACCTGGAGATAATGGAAGACAGCGCCGGTCTTCTGGATCAGGACAGATACCAGGATGCACTGGCCCGCTATGCCTCGGGATTTACCCTGTTCCAGGAGGAGTTTATTGAGGCCGACTACGGCAATATATTCGAGAACCGAATTCTGGGACTTACAGAGGATCTGGCTCAAACAGTAGATGAAATATCCTCGGTTATAGAGTCCATTGAGAACTTCTTTCCCTCGTCTGCCCAGGACGTTGCGGATCTTCAGGCCCTGACTGATACCTCCGAGAATGTATTGCCGCTATTCTATACCTTGCTCGACCTTCGGCAAGCAGCAGTGGAAATCGCACTGGAGCTGGAAACGCAGAATGAGCGCATACCCCAGATGAATGAAGAACTGGAACAGGACTGGTATCTGGTATTTCTCAATCGTTTTGCCTTGGGTCGTCGTGATATTGAAACTCCTGAGGGTATTGCAGGTGCAGTAGTGAAAGTTGCAGAGGATATGCTAGGGGAATTAATCCGGGAGGCCGCCTCGACTGCAGATCAAATGTATGCACAAGCTCAATCGGCATTTGACGAGGCACAGTGGGAGCCCTCGGAAGAGCTTTGGCAGGATGTATATCAATATGCGATTCAGATGGAAGAACTTGAAGTATTTTTTCAGGATCTCCATGAGCAAACCTTTGAAATGCCGGATACCGAGCGCATGCTGGCCAATAGACAGGGAGTCCGTCAACTGATTGCTACGTTACAGCAGCACGGCACGATACTGGCTGATGTTTCCTCGGAACTCAGTTCCTTCTCCGGGCTTGCAGCATTGGATAACAAGGAACCCGAGGTTTTGGGTCGGAATGCCGAAGAGCTTCAGGGTTTTAAGGATCGTATTCGTGGATACATGAATCTCGTTGGACCGGATGATCAGGAGATGGAGTTTTATGAACGTATCTCGCAATATTATTCCGTATTCTTCAACCGCCTTGAGGAGTGGGACAATCGGATTACCAGCGCGCAGGTTAACCTGTATGCCGCCGCAGCAGCCGAGCGGGAGCTGTCGTTTATCACCTTACTGGCAGAGTTTGATTCGATCATTGCCACAGCTGAACAGGAAATCTCCGGTGTTGCTGTCGAGGTCACCGATGATAGTGAGGCTGCTGCAGTCCGACGGTATCCGCAGAATGCGGCGCCGCGACTGCAGCAGCTGCTGGAGCGCGCGGACCAGGCCTCCGATCAGCTGGATGACTATCTTCTCTTTCTCGCCGACATTCCACCCGATCCTGCGGCAGCTGAATCCATACAGGAATATCAGTTATCAGGCGAGCGGTTGTCTCAACGTCTGTTTCAGCTGCAGTCTCAGGCCGGATCTCTGCTGGCTGACGCTGAAACTGCATTAGAGCTTGCCGGAACCGCCGACAGCAATGGACGCGAACTGCTTTCGGCAGCCCGAACAGCTCTTGATCAACGTAATATTGATGAAGCCCGTCGTCTGCTGAACGAAGCCGACAATCAGTTTTTTGAAGCATTGGAGTACCGGTATGATGAGGATGTCAGGGAGGAATATCAATCCCTGGTATCGACGCTCGGGCAGGAGATAGTCGAGACCCAGACAGTTATTGTAATCGAGCAGGTGCGTGAGCGTATTAATCGTGGACGGGCCTTGTTTCAGCAGGATGACTTTTTTGCTGCAGAGCAAATTCTCCAAGAGGCGCAGGATATGTGGGAGACTGTTAACCCGGGTGAACCAAATCCGGAAATCCGCAACTGGATAGGCCTGGTCCGAGCCGCTCTTAATCTGCAGACAAATCGCGAGATAAACGAAGAGAGTCCGCTATATTATACCTTGATCCCGTTTCTGAACCGTGCGCAGACGCAGTACCGGGAAGGTCTTCAGGCTATGGAAGCGGGTAGTCAAAGCCGGGGAACGGAGCTTTTTGATCAGGCTGTGGATAATCTGAATGCCGTCATATCTGCGCAGCCTTTCAATCAGGAAGCAAGGGTGCTTCAGCTGCGTATCCAGCAACGCCTGGATCCGGATGGGTTCCAGCAGACCTTTGAGGCTCGTTATAACGATGCTTTGGAAAGACGCGCCACAGATCCTGAAAATGCATTGGTGGATTTACAGGACCTGGCAACGATTCAACCGGATTATCCAGGTATTGATCAAGCTATTTATCAGCTGGAAATAACCCTGGGGCTGCGGCAGGCTCCCGTCGATCGCAGTGCAGAAATCGAGAGCCGCAATCTTGTTTCGCGAGCGCGTCAGGTTGCAGCAGGGGGCAGCAGGGAACAGCTCCAGGCTGCCGTCGGACTTCTGGAAGAGGCAATTCAGCTTAATCCCGAGAATCAGGATGCTATCGTTTTGCTGGATGAATACCGTATCCGAATTGGAGGCCGGGTGACTACAAGCATCAGTTTTGAGGCACAACAGCGATTCCGCCGGGCAGAGGACCTGTTTGTTCAGGGGGATATCGCAGCTTCTTATGCCATTGTTCAACAGCTTTTGCAATCACAACAGAATCAACGCTATACTCCACTTATCAATCTCCAGCGCCGTTTAGAAAATCGGTTGGGCATTTAAAGAGTGAGAGTAAAAATGCGTCTTGGATCCATCACCGCTGTACTGCTTATACTGACCGCACCGCTCCTGACGGGAATCGAGTATTTTGATATCCCGAGGCTGATTGAAGATCAGGATGTTCGCTTTCCCGTCTCCGGAGCAACCGAAGATTCCCTGGTAGTTCTCTATCAGGAAATCATCCCGAATGCCGGACAAGAAGGGGGGAGCATTTACCTCCGCGCCAAAACCAGCACGGACGGTCGCTCCTGGGGAGCCGCTCAGCGCATAACGGATGAAATAAGCTACAACAGTGAAAATCCCCCGATGATCTTCAGTTCAGCCTTTTCCGATGATAAGGTTTTCGTTGCAATTGCGGATTCAGCTCAGGAGATTTCCTTATATCAGTTGCAGATTTCCGAGATGCGGCTGGAGCATATGGCTGCAATTCCGACCGAGGAGTTTCTGGTCGCCCCTCGATTGTTTATTTCAGCCGGCGGCGGTTTTCATCTTTTTGCCAATCGTCATCAGGATTTCCGAATTGACATTCTGCATGCATTCAGTACGGACGGTATTAACTGGAGCGATTTCAATCGGTTCTCTGTGCAGGAAGATCAGACGCTTAACTTCAATCCCGGCTATGTGCATTGGAACGGATATGATGTAGCAGTATATCAATCACTTGACCCGAGTGTTGCCGGAGCATATCAGTTGTATCTGCGGTATTCAGATGAGGAAAGCGACACGTGGAGTCAACCGATACACCTGTCCGATTTCGCTGCCGGAGATAATCAGCCGCTTGGTTATGACAATCAACGTCCGGATCTGCGTGTAGTGGATGACCAAATCCATATTGCATGGGAGCGCCGTTTGGGGAATCAGACCCGGCATGTATTTTTCGGGCGATTAAATGATTCATTCAGGTTTCAGGATACACCGGAACAGGTATCAACAGGGTTCAGTAACACCAATGCCCCTCGCATTCTTCTTCATGGCGGAGAAGAAGCATTAGTATGGCTGCAAAGCCGTTCCGATGGTGATAGAATTATCCTTGCCCGGCGCAATCAGTTTCAATGGCAGACCGAGATTGTGAACCGGGATTTATCAGGGTCGGCTTCATTTCCATTGTTTACATCATTTCAGGACAGGCTGCATGTATTCTGGCAAAACCGTCGTAATGAGCGTACCGGGCTTGCGTATCTGCCTCCTGATCAGCATGTTGATCCGCCGGTTCTGCAAGCCGGGAATTTTCCGGCAGGCGGCAGATCCAGGCAATCCATGATATCGGTAGAAATTTCATCGCCCGAAGATCCCTCCGGAATCGACGGGTACAGCTATGCATGGGGGGCAAATCCGATTCCTTTTGTTCCAACGACAGACGATCCGGTTATGTTGGATCGTCTACGATTGAATGCAGATGTAGATGGGCGGTGGTATCTTCATGTTCGAGCAAAGGATGCTGCAGGGAACTGGTCCCGGCCTGCAACCATATCGTATGAGCGCGATACCTCTCCACCGCCCCCGGTTGAGTTTGTTGACCCGGATCGAGACGAAGACGGCTTTTTAACCTCGAATACCTTTTCCATAGAGTGGAAACCCTCTGATGATCCGCATGTTGTCGGGTATAGCTACCGCTATCAGCGAATCGGACCTGCCGGTACAGAGATTCCGGATCCGGATACGGTTGGAATTTCCCCTCCATCAGCTGCAATCAATACCCGTGATACCCGGTTTCAACGCGTAAATGAGGATAATGGACTATGGGTTTTGACGGTAGCTGCGATCGATGATGTCGGAAACCGTAGTGAACCGGCATATCAGTTTATTCCGTTGAACAAATATATTCCGGTAACTATTGTGCGTATGGTGAATGTTCAGCAAGATGCAGCCGGACGGATGAATCTTGCAATCACTGGAAGGGGTTTCACTGCCGACGGACGGATTACCCGAATTTTGCTGGAAGATGCAGAAACCGGTGAAGTCAGATATCAGTTTGAACTGGAGAATGGAGATTTTCATCTGGTAGACAATCGTAATATCGGCGGGCTGACTATTGCTCGTCCTCTTCCCGGCAGTTACCGGATACAGCTTGAACATAGCAGAAGAGGATTGTATACCGTGTCACGGCTCCTGGAGATTGAAAGCTCCGGGACCGTGAAGTTTGGTGACTTCACCCTTTCATATCAACCGGAATGGGCGATTCATTCTCCATCGGTAAGGGTTATTCTATCATTCACCAGTATATGGTTCTGGCTGCTGATGGTATTTCTTATAATTCTGGCGGTATTTTCCTCCCGGCAGTTGATACATATATCTGCAGAAGCAGGTGCTATCAGATCCGAGGCAGCAGCCTTATTACAAGGAGAAGTTATGAAACTGGATCTGCCGACAAAGGCCGCCCTGGCGCGGGAAAAGAGGCGCGGTACCGGTCTCCGGGTAAAATTCACCGTATTCACCACATTGCTGGTTACTTCCGTGGTTCTTATGGTTGCCTTTACTCTTGGTTCTTTTGTACTGGATACTCAGTCACGAACCTTGTCCCAGGGTCTTCAGGATCGCGTTGAGGTTCTGCTGGAGTCAATCGTGACCGGTGCAGAGGGTCTTCTGCCGGCTCCAGAGGGGAATATCCCTGAATTGAATGCTCTTGCCAATCAGATATCGGTTATGCCTGAAGCCCGGCATGTAACCATTACCGGCCGTGGACGAGAAGATGAAACGCAGTTTAATTACATTTGGGCTACCAATAATCCTGAACTGACGGATGATTTAGAGCGTGGAGATACCGTGCTTGTTGATGAGCTCAGTGATACCGTTTCCGAGCTGGAGGAACGTATTAATCAGGATTCCCGGGCTGCACTAAGCGATATAGCTCAGGAGATTGATGATTTCACTGCCGACATTGTGCGGTTAGCCCTGGATCCCAGCCCGGAGGCAGAACAACAGCGAGAGGAAATTGATTCTGTACGCTCGGAGCTGGAAACACAGCTGAATCAGCGGCTGGATGAAATCGGGGGCGGAGCAAGAAGCCTGCCTGAGTTTGATCCTGATTCTTTATCCGATGATCAGACAAATTACATGTTTTATCAGCCGATTCTATACCGGAACCCCAATGAAGACATCTATTTTCGTGGTATGGTCAGGATGAATGTCAGCACCGATATCATTCTTCGCGAGATTATGGAAAGTCAGAATACCTTGATTATTACCACCGCAATAATCGCTGTGATTGCAATCGGACTCGGTATCGCCGGAGCCCTTCTGCTTGCTACAATTATTATTATTCCGATCAATCGCCTGGTACGTGGTGTTGAAAAAATTCGAACTACTGAAGACAAACGTCAATTGAAGGATCATTCCATCCAGGTAAAGACGAAGGATGAACTTCATGTGCTTGCGGAAAGCGTGAATCTCATGACGCAAGGGCTGGTGAAAGCTGCCGAGGCCAGTGAAGAGCTAACCATCGGGAAAGAAGTCCAGAAAATGTTCATTCCGCTAACCCAGAAAGACAATAAAACCAAGCTGAGTACCGGTAAACAGGAAACCGATACATATGAATTTTTCGGCTACTATGAAGGGGCAAAGACTGTATCCGGGGACTATTTTACCTTTACCCAGCTGGATCCTCAAACATTTGGATTGATCAAGTGCGATGTTGCAGGAAAGGGTGTATCTGCAGCCCTTATAATGGTTGAGGTTGCCACGCTGTTCCTGAATCATTTTCGGGAATGGAATAATCCGAATCTTAGCGGTAAAGCCCTGCTGCAGCGACGAAATGAGCTTCGCGACATGGAGCTCCTGCTCATGAGCATGAACGACCTGCTGGAATCGACCGCACTGTCCGGCCGTTTTGCCGCTCTTTCCGCCGGTATCCTCGATACCGACAAGCATAGATTGACCCTTGCAAATGCAGGGGATAATCAGCTGCATCTATATCGTGCCAAAACCCGTCGGACCATGCAGTATGAAATGCCGGATGCACCGGCAGCCGGGGTCTTTCCCGGCGAACTGATTCCAAACGGATATAAATCCGCAGTGTATTCCCTTGATGTCGGAGACATCGTGCTCTTTTTTACCGATGGTCTGGAAGAAGCAAAGCGGATTCTCAGGGATCAGCAGTATGTGCAGTTCTTTGACAAGAATGGCGTAGGAGATGAAGAGTTTTCTATAGAGAGAATTCACCGTATTACCGAGACTATTCAGTCAAAAGGTGTGTATTATTTACGTCGACAGGACAACCCGATTCAGGATGAAGAACTGAAATTCGATTTTTCCAATATCGAGCCTACTGCAGAAAATACCGTGTTGGGACTTATCGCTATTGAAAAAATCTTTCGCATCTATCCGGATCCTCAAGCAGGACCTGATAATCGTGTTGTTATAGATAAGGTTGTAGATGACTTTTTACAGAAGGTTTTTTCGGCTTATCCGGAATATTTTCGGTATCCGGTCGATGCCGGCGGCAGCGATGATTATCGACAATACAGCCATATCAAGGAAGATGAGCAGTATGATGATCTTACGCTGCTGGCAGTTCGTCGGAAACAATAGGTAGCTTGCAGTATGAAGAATAAACCTGGTCTACGTTTCTTTTGTGAGCATTGCGGCGCAGATGTCCCTCCCTCCGCCATAATGTGTCCTCAATGCGGCCGATTTTTCTCTGCCGTCCGCTGTCCCCAATGTACCTACTCCGGGCAGCAGCTGGAGTTTAAGCATGGTTGTCCCCGCTGCGGGTATATCGGGATGCCTGGAAAATCGACGGACTCGCAAAAAAAAACCGGTACACCTGCAAGTCGGAAAAAAGGCAGGCCGCTGTTGCCGCTGTTTCCGAGTATCCTTATTACCTTGATAATAGCATTCGCGGTTCTGGCGATTATGTATGTCAATATGTAGAAATTAATATACTATACCAAAAGAAGCTCCGGGAATTATGCCCCATTGGGCCTCACTCACGGGGAGGGCGGCGGATGCATGAATTCCGATTACTGCTGTGGCCAAACCGGAATTAAGATGCATATGGAGGTCCACATCAATCATTCCCTCAGGTATATGAGGATAGTTTTGGAACCGGATATCTCCTTCACCGGACATACGAAGCGTAAGCATATGGTAATCGATTCCAAATCCGCCATGTAGTTGAGGGTGAACCCGGGAGTCTGATATCACCATGAGTGGAGACACAGCTGCAGTCATCCGGACTTTTTGCGCAGGATCCCATACCAAAGCAGTCTGAACCCCAATTTCAGCTGTCGGGCCGGTATTGAAAAAAGAAAGCGGGGATTGCCCCGTTCCCGCGCCTGCAAGGGCAGTTATGTGGAACATATCTCCGGGAAGAACATCCTCCGGGATGGCATAGCCGATATCTGCACTGCCGCCGTAGCCGATACCATTCGCCGGGGCATCCGCTGCGATCGGACTGTGAAGGAATCCCTGCAGACCGAGCTCCCATCCATGTCCCAATCCATACTGCAGATTATAGCGGTACAGCATCTGACCCTGTTTCCCCATATACGCACTGTATATCGCAGTAGCAATGCTGTTTGCCGGTCGCGAAGCCCCGTATATTCCATACCCGGCAGAGAAACCTCCCCGTGGAAGGGTTCTGAGCGGACCGGGTGAAACCCTGAAGGATTGGATCTGTACATGTTTGCCGTCATCCGCTTCTACTACGTATAGCCCGGCCGGCAGCTGCAGTGTATCTGCAGAGGGGAGGGGGATGCTCTGCAGGCGTCTGGTGCACATATATCTCTGCACATAATGCACCTCATGTGTATCTGCATTTCGCATACGAATGGTTGCCGTACCAGGTGCTGCTGCACTGATCGATACCGTGTTGGCAGAGAGTCCGGCCGTATCCAGACGGCTTACTTCATCACGCAGCAGCTGGATATTGATAATAGAAAAGCCGACTGGAATCAGCTCAACACTCAATTGTGTAGTTGCCCCATCCTGGATATATACCGTCCTGAGAACCTCATCATAGCCGAATGCTCGTATGCGAAGGGTGTGTGATCCCTGCGGCAGAAGCATCTCCGGATCATACCGGCCAATACCTGCAATCGTGATTTCAGCCTCAGTATCCGGCATGGTCTCGACCGCAAGGAATCCCCCCAGCAATCGCTGGTCAATCTGCAGTCGCAGTTCTGCACCTGCTTCAAGCCTGATCCATTGGCTGTAATCTGCGTATCCATCGGCAGAAATTTCTAAAAGATGATGCCCGTCGGATAACTCCTCTGCACGCAGTGGAGCATAACCGGTGAACCTGCCGTTTATTCGCACTGCTGCATCGGCGGCATTTACCGTAACGTGAAGTGCTGAAGCTGTATCCAGATCAGCTCGCGGCAGCCGCTCGCTTCGAACTGCGGCCGCAGCAGTCTGTGCTGTGCCCTGTCTATCCGCTGAACCTGTCGAGCTCTCCGGGGTTACGCATGAAGAAAGGAACATACTCATGGATACAACCGTCAGTACACATAGCGACCTGCATTTCATGTATACAGCTTAGCATGAAGTACTCGACTATTCAGCTCGAATTGCCGATAAATCAGGTATGAAGCAGCGCTGTTTTCTTATCATTGTGTTTCACGTCCTTTTTCTGCTGCAGCTTTTTGCTCAGACTGCCGCCCCGGGGTCGATTCAGGGTTTCGGCAATATAGAAATCGGAATGGACTTTGAAGAGGTGGATGCTCTTTTACAACAATCATCTACCTTTCAGTATCGGGGTGAAGCCGACGTGAGCCTCTCTCCGGGGCAGGAGCGGCAGGTACTTGAAGTAAATGGATATGATTATATTCGGCGTGGTATTTTCCAGTTTATCGACAATCAGCTGCTTTCTATAACCCTGTTTATTAATCCGGAAATGATGGACCACTATTCCCTGTTTACCCGTTTTTCCGGGCAATACGGGGAACCAAGCGAATTTACTCCGCGTCGCATCCTGTGGGAGGATACGCAGAACCGGCTTACTCTGGAGCGTCCGCTTACGGTACAATATCTGGATATCGCTCGATTTAATGAAATTCGTGATCAATCAATATCCGAGCAGTCCATGCGTGAGCTGTCTCGGGAATTATTCCTGGAGCAATTTTAGTGAGTGTAATTATGCAGGTTCGATCGCTTGCATTTCTTGGTGTACTTGTTTTATCAGGTGCATTGTCCATTGCCTGCTCGGACAACAGTGACCTGAAATACACTGTTGTAATCGGGGAAGAGGAGTTCAGGATTGAACTTGCAGTCACGGACGAGCAGCGTCGGACCGGACTTATGCATGTCACAGAGCTTCCGGCAAACCAGGGCATGCTGTTTGTGTTCGATCGTGATGACTATTACGGCTTCTGGATGCGAAATACCCGTATTCCACTCAGCATAGCCTTTATTGACCGGAATGGATGTATACGCGAAATACATGATATGCGGCCCCATTCCGAGCAGGTGGTTCAACCCTCGGTACCGGTGCGCTATGCACTGGAGCTTAATCAGGGTGCTTTTGAAAAGGCGGGTGCTGCTGTCGGAGACTGCATTGATCTCCCCGACATACCCGCGCCTTAGCCCTGATCCAGTTCCGGAAAAAGCTCCAGGGTCGGTTTATCATCATCGCCGTTGTCCTTTACCACCATCTCAACTCTGCGTTCAATTGCGCGCAGTTCCTTCTCCAGTGCCCGCGCAAGGTTGATGCCCTCCTCAAAGAGCGCAGTTGCGTCCGAGAGTGATATATTTCCGCTGCGAATTTGCTCGTTAATGGATTCCAGTCTTTCCAGCCGTTCTTCAAAGCTTTTCATTTCAGTCTTGCTCCTGTGGATGTAGTGCGATGATTGAGGCATCAATAGTGCCATCTGCAAGCAGTAGTTTTATATCCGATTTTGGCGGCGGGGCCATATTGACTCCGGAGATGATCGTGTTGTCTCGTGCATCGTGTATCATTGCATACCCGCGATTCAATACAGCATACGGCGAAAGAGCCTCAAGACTGACCTCAGCCAGCTTAATGCGCCGGTGGAATTCCTGATACCGGTCCTGCATTCCGGATATCAGTTCTTCCTTTGCATCATCCAGTCTCTGGAGGAAGGGCTGCTGGAAGGCTGTATACCGTTCCTGCAGGACACTGGATTCAAAGCGATCAATCAGAGAACGCGCGGCATTAAGCCGATGCATGAATGCCGCAGATATGGCCCGGCCTCTATCTATGACCTGACGATAGATTTCTTCACGATTGCCGGTGACGATTTCCGCTGCAGCACTTGGAGTCGGGGCCCGAACATCCGCAGCATAATCGGACAGCGACCAGTCAATCTCGTGCCCGACGGCTGAAATTGTAGGCAGGCGGCAGGCTGCAACCGTCCGGACAACCGCTTCGTCGGAAAACGGCAGAAGATCCTCCAGACTGCCGCCGCCGCGCCCGAAAATAATAACCTCACCGAGATTGTGTTTTTGAATTAAGGAGAGTCCGCGGATTATCCCGGCCGGCGCCGCCTCGCCCTGGACCACGCAGGGTACCACTACCACATGCAAACCGGCATTACGTCGCTGCAGGACATGGAGTATATCGCGTATCGCTGCACCTGTAGAGGAGGTAAGTACCGCAATACGCCGGGGCAGTTTCGGCAGCGGTCTTTTTCGCCCGGGATCAAACAAACCTTCCTCAGCCAGTTTTCTTTTCCGCATTTCCAGCATTTCCAGGATGTTGCCGGTTCCTGCCTGAACCATGCGGTCGCAGATTATCTGGTAAGATCCCCGTTTGGCATATACAGATATGTTTCCAGTCACCCGCACCAGCATTCCGTCGGCCGGGGTAAAGCTCGTTCGTCCGTTTTGTCCGCGAAACATTGCTGCTGAAAGCATGGCGTCCTGGTCCTTCAGCGAAAAATACCAGTGACCGCTTGATGCTGGTCGAAAGTTGGATATCTCACCCTCTATGGTAACCTGTCGCAGGTTCGATTCCAGCAGTCCGGAAATAATCTGAGTGATCTCTGAGACCTTGTAGGCTTGCTCCGCTTGGTCTATCATATGTCTACCGTAACGATTTCCGATTATTTGGTCGATAGGAAAAAAGATGGAAAAACCAGTAGTAATCTGCATAGATGCTTCGAAACTGTCGGAGCATGCATATAATCCGATATTTGATGGCGTCTCCGCCATTGACCGAGTGTTTGATTTTGCGCATGAGCTCCGTCAGCAATTTTCTGCGGATCTGATTATCATTGCCGACAGGACCACCCTCAGCCGTTCCGGAACAGAAGTACAGTACCGCGATGAGTGGAGCCGGCAGGACGTAGTTTCCATGCTTTTACAGTACACCGCCGGCCTGGACCGCCATGCTTCCGTGTGTGTAATCCGGGCTGATGCCCCTCTGCCGATATATGATGAAACCGTTGACCTGCTGCTGCAGCACCAGCGATACTTCGCACATTACAGCTTCTGTGATGGATATCCGGCAGGATGCACACCCGAGATTGTCTCGGTTGAGGCCCTGCATCTGCTCAAGGGTTTGGCAGCGGAGAACATGCCGTTTACACGACTGTTTGATATTATTGAAAAAGATATTAATGCCTTTGATATCGAAACCCGTATTTCGCCGCAGGATTTCCGCCTGCTGCGTCTGGAGCTACGTGCGGATTCCAGGCGTAATCTGCTGTTGACTCATGGAATTTATTCCGAGCTGCAGGGAATCACCGAGAACCGGCATAGTGCGCAGCAGCTGATTACGGTGCTGAATACGCGCAAGGATCTTTTCCGGACCCTGCCTGCATCCTTGAATCTGGTTTTGCATACTGAATCAAGCAGACCCGCGATCTATATGCCGGAGCTTCCGTCCATACCCGGCATCCCGGCAGCAAACGCAGTTCAAGTGGCGATGGAGTTTGCTGAACTGGTCGAAACCGGTACGGTTGTTTTCTCTCATCTCGGAGAGCCCTCCGAGTATGAGCATATTTACTCCCTTATTCTCAAATGTGCGCAACTTGGACTTGATGTAGTAATCGAAACCGACGGAATCGGTTGGGACTATACCAGAATTGCCGAACTGTCCACCCGGCTTGGCGGGGAGGAGCAAAGAGACAGAGTAACCTGGATTGTTTTTCTGGATACACTGCACCTGGAATTGTACCGGAAGATTCGCCCCGCAGGTGATCTGCAGAAGGCTATAGAATCAGTCGACACTATATCGGCCGCTTTTCCTGAATCTGTATATGTACAGGCTACCCGAATGGGTATTACCGAACCACATCTGCTGGAGTTCTATCGAGAATGGAAGAAAAAAACCGACAGGATCATTATCCAGAAATACAATCATTATGCCGGCAGACTGCCTGATCACCAGGTAACGAACACAGCCCCGATAACGCGTATGCCGTGCTGGCGGCTCAAGCGTGAGATAACCGTATTGCCGGACGGCACAGTGACAACCTGCCATGTGGATGTTATTGAACCGCATTCATACGGGAAAGTACTCGAAGAACCTCTCCATGTAATATGGCAGAAGATGGCTGCAGTATATCAGCAGCATATCGATGGCAGATATCCAAAAATGTGTGAAAAATGCGATGAATATTACACCTTCACCTTCTGATTCCTCTCCTGGAGATTTCACAATTGTCGGCAGCGCTCGTCTGAATCGACGATCCGGTACTGTTCCCGGTCTTTCGGTGCTCGTTCTGCATCGCGGCGGGCGTTTTAACAGGGTGCAGCAGTTCTCGGATCTGGAAAGGCTTGGTGTACGCGAGATACTGGCCGTAGAGCCAAAGGCATCCAGCTATGATGTTGAACAGCTGGCTAACAGATTCTCCAGGGTCAAGTTTCTCTTAATGCAAAAAGAGTTAAATCCGGGACAGATGATAAACCTCGGCATTCAGGAATCATCATCGTCCCATGTCCTGGTTATCTGGAATAATATCAAGGTTCAATCCATAAGTGATCGGGTTCTGCAGGCTATTTTATCCGGGAATCAGATATGCGCCGTGCCGTTGTTCCGCAATGAGCGATCCGAGGTGATTCCGAGCATGTTTATGCCTGCATTCTACAAGCGTACTATTCGACTCATACCCGCTGTTCCCTCACGAGACGGACAATGTACCATATTTCCGCACGATTATATCGGGATATACGACGCCCAGCATTTCCTGAGTCTCGGAGGATATGATACCCAGATAGCTTCTCCCTATTGGCAGAAAATGGATTTCGGAATGCGAAGCTATTTATGGGGCAGCTCTATCACCTGCAGTGTTTCTTTTCGGGTTTCATCCAGCACCAGCAGTGTTCCCGAGGACACCACGCCGAATATTGATTATCTCCGGTTTTTTCTTAAAAACATCGCCATTCGTTTCTCCGGCGACAGCGGCTATCTGCCGCGATCGATACCGCTTCGGCTCCTGCTGCATCGTTCGTTCGGGCTGCTGGATACCTGGCGCGAGTACCGGCGTATAAAACACTGGGTGGATCAGAACCGCTTTCGCTATACCCAGGATGCTCGGCATCTGCTCGAACTATGGGAGGACCAATGACAGGGGTATTCTTACAAGCTCGCATTAATTCACAGCGCCTGCCTCGCAAGGTACTGCTTCCTGTTGCCGGCAAGCCGCTGCTTCAGCATGCAATGGAATCTCTGCGCATGGTATCTGCAGATGTCTATGCCGTTCTTACTGATGAAGACAGCCGGCATGAACTGGAACCGGTTTGCCGGGCTGCGGGTTTTCAGGTTTTTGTCGGAGACCCGGATGATGTGCTGAAAAGATATATCGATGCCGCCCGGCATTTTGAGGTCTCGCGAATACTTCGGGCGACAGGGGATAATCCGCTTGTGTCGTTCGAGATTGCCCGGGCATCAATCCGATTGGCCGAAGAGCATAACTCCGATTATGCTGGATATATACACCCTCCATACGGCACTGCTGTAGAGGTCTTTCGTACCTCCGCCCTCATGCAGGCACAT
>CAZANF010000024.1:0-8486 GCA_964486425.1 uncultured Spirochaeta sp.
GATAGCCTGTGCGGTCACTGAACTGACCCCGGATTTTGAGCTCGAAATGAGCCTGGAAGCCGAATATCAGATCAAGCGGCTCAGAAACCATACCTCTCTGGCTCTATGGTGCGGAAACAACGAGATGGAGAGTGCCTGGCATCACTGGGACATCCATCGCACCGAGCGTCTCGAAAAGCATTACACCACATTATTCGAGATTCTGCTGCCGCGTGCTGCCGCTGCACATGATCCCGACCGGAACTACTGGCCCTCTTCGCCCTCCTCCTTCGGAGGCATCATCGATCCGGACAGCCCCGACCACGGCGATGTGCATGACTGGAAGGTATGGCACGGGAGAGAACCGCTCACCTGGTTCTCCAGACAGTACCACCGCTTTTTATCCGAATTCGGGATGCAGTCATTCCCGAGCATGGCAACGATTCGGCAGTTCGCTCCGCCGGAGGAGCACAGCCTGCATTCGCCGTCGATGGATCATCATCAGAAGAACGATGACGGAAATAACCTGATACACCACTATGTGCGCGAATACATTGGAGACATCGAAGGGTTCCGGGATCTGGTTTTTGCCTCGCAAATCATGCAGGCGGAGGGCATCGGCGAGGCAATTCGGCACTTCCGGCTGAACAGTCCTCGCTGCATGGGAACCATATACTGGCAGCTGAATGATTCCTGGCCGGGACCATCATGGTCCAGCATCGACTACTATGGCTGGTGGAAACCGCTTCACTATATTTCGCAGCGGGTGTTTGCACCGGTGCTGACAGACTGCAGATATGATGACGGCAGAATACACCCCACCTTCCTTGCTGACCCGGGCAATGCCGGCACCTATATCATCCGGATGCAGTTTGTCCGCAGTGATGGAAAGATACTCGGAGAAAAGAAAATCAGTGATATATCCGCACAGCAGGACCGCATTATGATTACCCCGCTTGAAGCCTTTACCCCGCCGGAGGGATTCGACCCCAGCACCACGGTCTGCATTCTCTCGGTGACCGGCGAGAACGACTATTCGTGGCGGCACACCAAGCTGTTCTGCTCCCCGAAGGAGTTCTCGTGGGAGCCGCCGCAGATCACCTCAGAGATCTCGGCTGCACCGAACGGCGGGTCGCATTTGCGGATCCGCACCGCCGCCCTGGTTCACGGGGCATGGATCGAGATAGACGGCACCCCGCTCCCGGCAGGCACCCGAAACTTTTTGACATTGATTCCATCCGAGGAAACGGTAATAGATATTCCGGCAGGGTATGGTGCCGAGGCAGCAGTAACTGTTCAGTCACTGAACAGTCTGGTTACGGGCATTCAGGACTGACCCCTGGTTGACTCACCACAGGAGTTCCGCGGAACTATATCGGCGGGAATGACTACGGCAGGATGCTCCGGCTCCTCACCGTTCATAAGCACGAGCAGCATCTCCATGGCGGCCCTGCCAAGACCGAGAATCGGCTGACGGACGGCAGTAATCTTCGGCTCGATGAAATCGAGATAGCGGTAATCATCAAAGACGGTAATGCCGTAATCCTGGAAACGGATGTTCATGCGCCGCATCTCGTCGATTACATCGAACAGAAACTCCCCTCCGGCACCAATAAACAGGCTGTCGAAACCGCCCCGGGCGAAGAGCTCTCTGGTATGCCGCCGCGTATCACCTGACTCGTACTCATCCACTGATTGGATTATCTCCGCGCCGGCGCATCGGTCGCGCAGAGCGTTCTGATAGCCGAGTATGCGCTGCTGTACGTAATAGTATTGAGCCGGTCCGGAAAGCATCGCCGGCCTGCGATATCCGCGCTCCGCCATATATGAAACCATGTCATACGCCGCACCGTAATTATCCACATCTACGTAATAATGCAAAAACTCGGGGTTTCTGCCCACCAGGGTGAATGGGATCGACTGCAGCTGCAGTTTGGAGATATTACGGCGATCCAGCAGCTCCGAGCCGATAATGAGTCCATCTACCTTTCTGGTTCGCAGCACGGTCTGGTATGCGTCCTCTATACTCCCCTCCGATTTCGGGGTAAGCAGGAGGGTATTGTACTCGCTGGATATTGCGGTGGTAGTGATACTGGTTATGAGCTGCGACCAGTAGGCCCCGCTCAAAGAATGACTGGCCTCATGGGGAATAATTACCCCAATCGTTCCGGTTTTCTGCTTTGCAAGCGCCTGGGCGGCGGAGTTCGGATGAAAGTCGAGTTCGTCAACCAGCGCAAGAATCCGTTTTCTTGTTGCCGGGCCGATTCCCGGCCGATTGTTGAGCACCTTCGACACGGTACCTTTGGATACATGCGCCAATCGCGCGATATGCTCAATTGTGAGGAGTCTCTTGTCTTCCTTGTTCACGCTTCACCCCTGCAGTACAGCTTTACTCGGATTAAGAGAATATACTATTGCTCCCGCAGGCGCTACACCTCTTTATACCGCTCGAAGACCTCAATGATTTGCGGGAGAACCGCATCCATGGCACGGATCACCTTCGGACAAAAATGCGTACCGGTTTCCTGACGTATCACCGCAATTGCGCGGTCGACAGGCCAGGCTTCTTTATACGGTCGGCGGCTGGTGAGCGCATCAAACACATCGGCGGCAGCAACAATCCGCCCGGCAAGGGGGATGGATTCCCCGGAAAGCCCCCTCGGGTACCCGCTGCCGTCATATTTTTCATGGTGGGTGCCGACAAGGTCAATGGCGGTATCCAGCAGACTCATGTCCAGCACCCGGTTGATGCCCTTGCGCATGCTCAGCATTACCGACTCCCCCAGTTCAACATGACGCTGCATAATCTGATACTCCTCCCTGGTTAAGGCCCCGGGCTTCAGCAGGACGCTGTCCGGAACCCCGATCTTTCCGATATCGTGCAGCGGGGCAAACCAGAGGATTTCGCGAATAAAGCGCGTGGGCTGTTCGTTTGGATACCGACGGAGATACTCCTGGGCTATGATGTGCGAATACTGCGCCATCCGCAGGATATGCAGCGATGTTTCATTGTCCTTCTTCTCCATGAGGCGGACGAAGGCATCCGATGTTTCTGCAACCACCTGCTGCAGCAGATACTGATAGTACAGGGATCGCTTGTATACCTGAACAAGCTGATTGACGGCCGACAGATGTTCGGGACGAAACTGGTCCGGTTCATTACTGGAGAGAAACAAAAACCCGATACAGGTTCCGTTAAACAGAAAAGGGATCGTCATACTGGAACGGACCCCCTCCTCCAGCAGCTGCCGGGTCGACCTCGACTGGTTAACCTCGAGATAATGCCTGGAAAGATCCGGAATAATCCGACCCTTGCCGCTGCGTACGATTTCACCAAGGGTGGTATCGGCCAGCGGCTCGACAAATCCAGGGGCGAGGAAGACATACTCGGCGGAGGTAATCGCACTGTCGGCGATTACATTTCCCAATCGATCCGTGAATGCAAAGGCAATCCGGTTGAAATCCACAATCGGCCGTATCATGTCCTGCAACATCGGCAGAAACTCCTCCAGCGGCATAGTGGGGATGCTCTCACTGAGCTCTCTCTCCCGACTGACTACCTGCTCAAGTGAGGTGATAATCTCCCTGTATCTGAATTCCTCCTGCCACAGCGGCTCATGCATAGGCGGCGGTGCATTATCATGCGCAATAATCGCACGCAGATGCTCCCCTCCCTCATGGATATAGGTAATAAATCCGGCCACGAATCTCCGCAGATACACAGCAGCAGTTATGAAGCCCAGCATAATCAGAAATCCGATAGTCGTAAGCACAACCGAATACCTGAACAAGCGATTCTGCAGGCTCTGGTAGCTTGCCCCAATCTGCCGTGCAGTATCTCCGAGGGCTTCTATTGCCGACTGCAGCTCCAGGAGGGTATACGGCAGCTGCGGCGGAGAAGGCACCCGGATACCGGAAAAGAGCCCTGCCCCTGTATCCAGCTCATCCTGTACAGCCTGATATCTGGCCTGCAGTTCCTCGGCAGCGGAGGCGGAGGTAATCATTTCAGATGAATCGGTCAATGCAACACGAAGCTGATTTATATAGCTCACGCTGCCGTTTATGCGCGACAGTATGGTTCTGTACTGGTCCCCGAGCCGCTGCCCCTGCACCCCCAAGATGATATATCCGAGGCCGAACAAGCCAAGTACAACAGCCAATACTATACCTATAAGAATTGTTCGGCGAATGCGGCGGTAAAAACTTCTCATCTGAATAAGATTGTAGTAGGACTGTAAACCGTTGTACAGAGGTTGCAGGAATCAATTTTACACGGCATATTCACGGCATGCTGCTGAATACACACATTACTCAGTTGTACCATGAACTGATGGCAGCTCATGGTCCGCAGTGCTGGTGGCCGGTAGAAAACCGCAGGGATGATATCCATCGGGATGTTACAGGGGTTCCAGGCGATCCCCTGCACCGGTGGGAGATAATGGTCGGGGCTGTTCTTACCCAGAACACCAGCTGGAAGAATGTGGAGCAGGCCTTGCAGGCACTACGCGGGGCAGGCATCACCCGACCCGACCTGGTGGAGAACACTGAACCCTCTGTCCTCGCAGAGCTTATCCGCTCATCCGGCTACTACAATCAGAAGGCCAGAAAATTACAGATACTGGCTGCCGCATGCAGACAGCGCAGCTGGCTGATTCCTGCAGCCCGGGGCGGGTGCATACCAAGCCGGAAGGAGCTGCTCTCGCTCTGGGGTATTGGCCCGGAAACCGCCGACTGTATCCTGTTATACGCATACGGGACAACCACTTTTGTAATAGATGCGTATACCCGGCGAATCCTCAGCAGGGTCTTTTCCGGCTGCAGTATACCGGCTGATCCTCTTGCAATTCCCTACGAACAGCTGCAGCTCTGGTTCAGTGAGGTTCTGCCGGCGGAAACACTTTTATACAATGAATACCATGCTCTGCTGGTGCGCCATGGAGCCGATTTCTGCCGGGCAAAACCACTGTGCAGCGAGTGCCCTCTTGGACCTTCCGGAACCCGTCGCTGCGCCGGTCACTCAGCGGCTACAGGATAGCAAGTCCTGCCGGAACCGAGTATGCGCAGGGATTCCAATCACCCGGTCTTTCACATATACTCTTCTCCGAGGTGGATCAGCAATGAACAGTTCAAATCGTGGAAACCTCGTACTCATCGGCATGCCCGGAGCGGGGAAGAGTACGATCGGGGTATTAACTGCAAAGGCACTGGGGATGGATTTCGTCGATACAGATGTGATTATCCAGCAGGCTGCCAACCGCCTGCTTCCGGAGATAATTGCCGAGGAAGGGATCGAAGCCTTTCTGGATATTGAAGGGGATATTATCGCCTCACTGGAACTGGAGAACACCGTTGCAGCTACCGGCGGCAGCGCCGTACTGCGGCCCGACGCACTCAAGGAGATTGGCCGTAACGGCAAGATAGTATATCTCTCCGTCCCGTTATATGAGGTGGAACGGAGAGTAACCAATATAGCGGACAGGGGAATCGCGATGTCACCGGATCAAAGCCTGCGGGAGGTATTCGATGAGCGCGACCCGCTGTATCAATCCGCTGCAGATATCCTTGTTGACTGTACAAACAAGGATATCGAAGCAATCGTACATGAGCTGGCCGGCATATGGCATAACACCTGAACCGGCCCATGTCTGGCGGCTCTACAGCCCCGGGAGTTGAATAGTAATCCGGGCTTCCTGTCGCCGCATCACCAGCTCGAGATCCTGACCATCCGCACCTGCATCCGCCACCGTTCGATAAAAATCTCCGGCATCACCTATGGTGTTTCCATTAGCCTCGGTTATGACATCCCCCGGCCGGACACCGGCAGTTGCCGCCGGACTGTCGGGCTGCACCACTGCCGCAATTACCCCGGTAACAGAATCGTCAATCCCTGTATCAGCACGGATCTCATCATCCAGGGGAATCGCCGTTACCCCCGGCCAGAGGTCACCCGGCTCACCAAGATCTTCTTCCGGACCGCGTTCAGTCAGGGTTACCGACACTGTTTGCTCTTCTCCATTGCGGATAATGTGAAAATCACGTGACTCACCCGGTTGAATGCCGCCGACCACCCGCTGGAAGTTCACGGTATCATCAATCTGCTGATCTCCGATTGCAGTGACATAATCACCGGGCATGATTCCAGCCTGCGCCGCCGGAGAATCCCGGTACACATTCACTATCAGCGAGCCGTCTTCTTCAAGGATGCCAAGATCCTCCGCCAGTGTCGGCAGGGATTCCTGCGATGCGTCTGCAATACTTACGCCCAGCCAGCCGTAGACAATTCGCCCTTCCTCAATCAGCTGATCAATCGCCCCGGCTGCATGATTAATCGGAATCGCAAAACCAAGTCCGACATTACCGCCGCCCTGACTTCCGACTATCCAGGTATTTATACCAATTACTTCCCCCTGCATATTCACCAGTGCGCCGCCGGAATTCCCGGGATTGATTGCAGCGTCGGTTTGAATAAAATCGGTCATTTGCGGCAGCCGGGCGCCGCCCTGCTGGGCTCTGCGGCCGGTAGCGCTGACTATCCCTGCGGTAACCGATGAATGAAACCCGAAGGGATTGCCTACCGCAAGCACCCAGTCCCCGACCTGCAGATTATCGCTGTTCCCAAGGTCGGCAACGGGAATATCCCCGCTGGCGTTAAACCGCAGCAGAGCAAGATCACTGCGCTCATCTCCACCTACCAGCTCAGCCTCGAAGGTTCGGCCGTCGTATAATCCAACCTCAATCTCATCTGCCTGGCCGACAACATGGTAATTGGTCAAAGCATACACATCGCCGTTGCTTCGCCGAACGATGACCCCGGAACCAATACCCGGCCGTTCATACTCCCGCGGCTGCTGTTCTCCTCGCGGACCAAAGAAAAACTCGAACATATCCTGCGGGCCTTCCTGTTCCACGACGGCTACGACACTCACCTCAATCACCACCGGCAGAACCTGATTGGCTACCGTGTTGAAGGAGCCGTCGGCTTCATCCGGGAGCGGCTCTGCCGGGCGATCCAGCCTAGTATCACCATATTGAGGACCACTGGTATTCGTAATTTCAGCGGCAGATTGAGTACCTGAGGGACGGGTCAGCACAATTCCAATGGACAGTCCCCCAATGAAAATAATAGCTGTTCCAAGCAACACAAAAAATCTCTGTTTCCAGGTTAATTTGATCATACTTCATCTCCTTACATATAAACCTACTCAAATTTTTTCGGGAGCGTCAAAGGATTTCCAGGAATGCTCCGTTGACCCGATAATTCCCGAGCCATACAATATGCAAATGGTAGCTACAGCTATACCGACTGCCCTGCTTATCCTTGGGCTGCTTGTACTTATTTCTATTCTGGCAAAAGAGCTCATGCACCGCGCCGGTATCCCGCCTGTGGCGATATATCTCCTGATTGGCATTGGCCTGTCCGGACTGGACCGGTCACTCGGACTGCTGAATGAGCAGGGACATGATATCCTTGAATTCCTGGGTGCCGTGGGGATATTCGCCTTGCTCTTTAAAGCCGGACTTGAAAGCGACCTTGTGAAACTGGTAAAGCAGCTGCGCGAGGCCAAGTTTATTTGGCTGAGCAATGTCGTCGGCAGCGCAGCAGTCGGATTTACAGCCGCGTACTGGATAATTGATGCAGGTATCGCAGCCAGTCTGTTCGTGGCGGTAGCCCTTTCAGCCACCAGCATCGGCATTTCGGTGGCAATATGGCAGGAGCGAGGGGCCTTGCACAGCGACAGTGCACAGACGGTTATTGCGGTGGCCGAGATGGATGATATCAGCAGTGTTCTGCTCATGGTGGCCCTGTTCGCAGTTACACCCCAGCTATCGGGGAGTACGGATTCCACGACTGTCTTTTCCAATGGAGTTGCGACGGCCGCAGCAAAAAGCCTGCTGTTCGAGAGTCTTTTTTTTGCGCTATTCGCCTTTAGCTGCCTGCTGTTCTCGCGCTATATCGAACCCCGCATCACACGGATGTTTACATCACTCTCCAAATCCCCGGACCCTATGCTCCTTATCACCGCAGTCGGAATGTGTATTGCCGCTATAGCCGGTCTCAGCGGTTTTTCGATAGCCATAGGCGCCTTCCTGGCTGGTCTGTCCTTCAGCCGCGATCCGGAGGCGGTAAAGACTGAACAGTCGTTCCAGGCCCTCTATGATTTCTTTGTTCCCCTCTTCTTCATTTCCCTGGGCGCAAAGGTGAACCCCGGAGCTTTACTGAGCGGCGCAGGAATCGGCGCGGTTCTGGTCACAGCCGTGGTAATCGGAAAATTCGGCGGCACCATACTTGCCGCGATGATTTTCAAGCCCTGGCGCTCTTCAGTGCTTGTTTCATTGAGCATGATCCCTCACGCAGAGATTGCCATGGTAGTTGCATCAAGAGGCCTGGACAACGGCAGCGGCGCGCTGACCGGGGATATCTTCTCCGGGATAATCCTTATGGTTGCAGTCACAAGCGTGGTCACTCCGCTTGTCCTTGGTCCCCTGATTCGAAAATGGAGCTGAAG
>CAZANF010000024.1:8586-18001 GCA_964486425.1 uncultured Spirochaeta sp.
CAAGCGTGGTCACTCCGCTTGTCCTTGGTCCCCTGATTCGAAAATGGAGCTGAAGAAGGTCAATCCGATGACCGTGCCTGCATTACTGCCGCAATTTTCTTGGCAATCTGGCCGAGTATCAGCGGAACAAGGCTCGTGGAGAGTATCAGTATCCAGGCGTTCATGTCGGGGCGGACAACCTCCAGAGCAGCGGCAACAGGCGGGATAAATACCGCCAGCAGCAGCAGCACTACACACAGGGCAAGCGCACCCCACACGTACGGGTTTCGGGTTACATCATTCACGAATACCGGGGCATCATTCTCCCGCATATTAAAGACATGCCACAATCTGGCAAATGCCACCGATAAAAATGAAACGGTAACAGCCTGATCAGTCTCCATCCCGAATACCGTGAGCGCGAGAGTAAATCCTGTCAGAATCGATACTCCGATCAGCACCCCGTAGGCTACCAGAATATACCAGTGCCGTTTTGCCATTATCGGATCATCGGGATCCCGGGGCGGCCGTTCCATGACACTCCCTGATCCCGGTCCGACTCCGAGCGCCAGGGCAGGAAAGATATCATTCACCGCATTGATGTAGAGAATCTGCAGCGGAAGCAGCGGCAGAGGCGCTCCGGCTACCGATGCGGCGACCACAATTACTATCTCGCCGATATTGCCGGAAATCATGTACAGCACGAATTTACGGATATTATCGAAGATGATGCGGCCATATTTCATCGCCACCGGGATTGTCGCAAACCGGTCGTCCTGAAGCAGGATGTCCGAGGCTTCTTCTGCAACCTGCTCGCCGCGTTCACCCATTGCCACCCCGATATTGGCTTTCTTCAAGGCCGGGGCGTCATTTACGCCGTCACCGGTCATAGCCACGATAGAGCCGGCAGACTGAAAGAGATCGATCAATTTGAGCTTCTGCTCGGGACTCACGCGGTAGAATACCGATGCTTTCAATATTCGCTCCCGCTCCTGTGGCTTCAGGCTATCCAGGTCGGAAAGCTCGGAACCATGAAAGACTGTCTGGTCTTCGTCCCCGATACCCAACCGGGTACTGATGGCCTCGGCTGTTTCTTTCTGATCCCCGGTAACCATAACCACCCGAACCCCTGCCTTCCGGCACACAGCTATCGCCTCCTTCACATCCTCACGCGGCGGGTCCAGCAGCCCGACAAGCCCTATCAGGGTAAGATCCTCGTATGGTTCAATGTCGGCCGGCGACCCGGCCCCCTTTTTCGAGGTGCGCTGTGCCAGGGCCAGGACCCGCAGTCCCTGGCCGGCAAGATCGGTATTCTTCTTGAGCCATTGCTCCCGGCTCCCGTCATCCAGTGATTGAGTGCTCCCATCCGGCTGCATAACCCTGGTGCAGCATGCAACCACTGCATCCGGAGCCCCCTTTACCGCTTCCCACCAGCCGCTCTCTGTTTCATGAAAGGTGGCCATCATCTTTACTTCCGGATCAAATGCCACCTCTCTGGACTCCGGCAGTTCATCCAGAAGCTTGCTGCGTTCATAACCTGCCTTGGACCCGGCAAGAATAAGTGCAATCTCCATGGGATCTCCGACCAGGTGCTCGTCTTCAACAGAGGCATTGCTGCACAGTATCCCGACCTTTACCGCAGCATCCAGCATCGGGTTATCGTCTGAATCGATATGATCCTCGTTATCCAGCTGAATTTCATCCTGCGACAGCACGTATCTGGTCACGGTCATACGATTCTCGGTCAGGGTTCCTGTCTTGTCCGAAAAGATGATGCTGGTAGCCCCCAGGGTCTGTACACTGGCAAGCCGGCGGACCAGAGCATTACGCTGAACCATGTGCCGCATACCACGGGCCAGAGCAATTGTGGCCACAATCGGCAGGCCCTCCGGAATTGTTGCAACAAACAGGGCAATTGAGGTTTCTACCATGGACAGCAGCTGCTTGCCTGCAACAATACCGACTACTGCGGTAACTACCGCAACCCCAAGGATGACCCGCACAAGCTGGGAGGTAAGTATATTCAGCTGATGGGTAAACGGATCGTCCTCCGAGTCTGCCTCCTGCACCATTGAGGCAACATTGCCCAACTCGGTTTCCATACCGGTAGCGATCACAATTCCGAAACCGCTGCCATCGGTAACCGCCGTCCCCTTGAACAGCATGTTGGCGCGCTCCGCAATCGGCACATCAGCATCAATCGGGTCGACCGACTTCTGCACAGGTACAGACTCCCCGGTCAGGGCAGATTCATCAACACTCAACTGGTTGGCCTCGAAAAGCCGGATATCAGCCGTCACGATATTCCCGCTTTCAATCACCACTACATCGCCGGGGACCAGCTGAGTTGAATCCAGTTCCTTCTGGACTCCTTCCCGGAGAGCAGTTGCGTGTTTTACGTCCATCTCCCGCAGCGATTCCATTGAGCGCACAGCCCGCAGCTCGGCAAAGAAGCCGATAAGGGCGTTGATCAGCAGCGCAGCACTAATGCCGACAGCATCTATCCAATGGCCGAATACCAGCGAAAGCGCCGCGGCGGCAAACAATACCAGTGCTATCAGTGATTTAAACTGACGAACGAATATCCTCAGCAGGCTTTCTTTTTCGGCCTGCCTCAGCTGATTCGGCCCGAACTGATTCCGTCGCTGTTTGACGGTCTGTGTATCAAGCCCGGTATCCGGATCTACATGAAACGCCTCGCATACCTCCTGGACGGACTTTGCCCACGGGGAATCCACATGCAGCTTCTTATCTTTCTGCGTTTTTTTATTCATAGCACTGGTTCTTTATTTCCGCTCGAGAATCCGGTCAATCTCCAGCATTTGCTCCGGTGTGAGCGGACCGTATGCCATGGCCTCTGCATTATCCTGTACCTGAGCCACCGTTCTGAAGCCGGGAATTGGTATCGTTTTTTCGCTGCGGGCCCACAACCAGGCTAATGCCCCCTGCGACAAACTGCGGCCTTCGGTGGTCAGGATCTCGCGGACGGCATCACGCTTGGCCAGAAAATCCGGGTTCGGCTTGCCATTGGTGAAAAAGCTCATCCACTCCGGACTCTTTTGCCCCCGTACATCTTTGGGTCCCGGAGTGGTATCCGCGGTATATTTGGCGGTCAGCAGCCCCATTGCCAGCGGGCCGCGATTGATCGCCGCCAGATCATGTTCCTCGGCCACCGCGATCACTTCAGGATTGTCGCTCAACACATTCAGCTGCAGCTGTACGGCAGTACAATTCGCGCCCTGTGCAAAAAACTCGGCCCGATCCCTGAAATCCGTACTCCAGCCGTAGCTGCGTATTTTGCCCTCTGAAACAAGCTCTTCCAGGGTATCCCGCACCGGCTGCGCATCCTCTGCCGGAAAGCCGTTGTCATGGAACTGGTAAAGATCGATATAATCGGTATTCAGGCGCCGGAGAGAATCCTCGCAGGCCTTGCGTATGCCGGCGGGAGTAGCATCCGAACCGGTTACCTGCTTGGTTTGCTCATCGAACACCGCATTGAATTTTGTTGCAATGACCAGACTGCTGCGTTTGCCCGCCAGAGCCTTTCCCAGCACACGCTCACTGTGACCTGCTCCATATACATTGGCGGTATCGAAAAAATTCACCCCCGCATCGACAGCAGCATGAATGGCCCGAACAGATTCGTTATCATCTACTTCACCCCAGCCTAACGGAGTGTCGCCATCGAAGAACGGCCCGCCGATTGCCCAGCACCCCATACCCAGCGCACTCACCTCAATTTTTGATCGTCCTAGTAATCGTTTCATACCACAAGTATATATATGCCGAATACCAGAGTCAAAAAAAGGGACAGTCCCCCGGGTTAACGGGGGACTGTCCCTGTATACTGCTTTTCAGCGTTTACTGCTGCTGCGGTGCCTGCTGCGGTGCCTGCTGTGGTGCCTGCTGTGGTGCCTGCTGTGGTGCTTGCTGTTGTTGCTGCTGCTGCATCTGCTGCTGCATCTGGATTTGCTGATACAGTTCGCGGAGTTCTTCCTCGGTGAACTCAAGATCCTCCTCGGTCATGTTCTCCTCGATGTAGTTTTCCAGATATTTCTGAAACAACTGTTCCTGGGTGATCATTTCCCGAAACTCCTGTTGAGACATGCCGGTTGCATCAATCTGCTCGTCCAAAGCCTCGCGACTGCCGAACTGTTCGACATACTGATCGATCTGTGATTGTATATCGTCTTCGGTTACACTCAGCCCTTCACGCTCCGCCTGCTGTTCAAGCAAGGTGGTAACAATCAGATTGTCCAACATATTCGGCCGCTGTGCCAGCATCATATCGGTAACCTCCTGGCTGTCTGTATCCCGACCCTGCGCCTCTAGTCCGCGCATCTGCTGAGCCTCTCGAACCAGGATTTCCTCAAGCAGAATCTCCTCACCGTTTACCACTGCTACGGTATCGGCTGGATCATCTCCGACATCCTCCAGGGACATCTCGATATCGGCATTTTCCCGCAATTCGTCAATATGTGCTCTCACCAGTTCCTGTTCACGCTGCTGTTCCAGCTGCTCTTCAAGATACGGCCGTACCTGTTCGAATCCATCATCGGGTGTCGAGGCTTGTTCCGTGTCCGGCGACGGTCCGAAGAAGCTGCCGAGAGCAAACCCCGCAGCGATACCAACGGCAAGAATCACTATGCCTCCGATATATGCAATCTTTCGCGATACCGTCTTTGCCTGTGATTTAGCTTCATCACCGCGAAATCCTTCCGTCTGCTCAGTCCCATTTTTGTCTTGACTCATAAAAAAACCTGTCCTTTCAATATATTTTGGCTTTTGCGTATGCCTGTACAACAGGCTAACACATTTGGAGGTTACAGGTCTCCCTCCTGTTCCGATGCGGCCGGCAGCAGATCCTGCAATCCCTGATACCAGTTATCAAGCCGTTCCGGCGATATTTCCGTACCGCTGAACCGGACCCGGTATATTATCTCGGCGATACCGAACACATCAAAATAATCCGCCCGCTCCCGCAGCCGTATGACCTCGCCGTCATAATACAGTTCAAGTGATTGCTCCTCCCCGTCTTCATTTGTGTACACCAGCCGGAACACCCGTAATCCTGAACCCTCCAGCTCCTCTAGACCTTCTGTCCGGCGGGCATTGAGTTCGTAGAATACCCCCTCTGCCGCCCCGGATTCATGCCGCCTCACCAGCAGCCTCTCTTCGTCCTCAAAGGATACGGCTTCCAGATACGACAGCGGCACAGGCTCCCGGGTTTCAGGATCCAGTCGTGCCGCGAAGGGAAAGGTATATCCCGAGTCATGCCGATCTACCGGGAAGGTATATACCCGGACACTGTCCAGCAGCACGACCTGTTCCGGAATAAACTGCCATTCGCTGCCGGGCTCAATGCTGTAGACCGCAGGCACATGCATAAGCATATACACGGCGACCATCATGCAGATTCTCTGTGGAGTGCGGCGCAGCCTCGACACGGGATTATCCTGCCTGATTTTCGCTTTCGCGAGCAAGTTCAACCGCGAACAGCTTTTCTATGGCAACACCCCATCCCAGGGACAGCACAACCACGAAAACCAGTCCGCTCACAATGGGGATAAGTCCCAATATGAACATCGCCGCAAACCCGAGCAGTGTCTTCACAAGAATATAGGGCTTCTCGCTGCTATGCAGCCGCAGTGACAGCAGCCGCGAAATGTACCCACCGATCTGCGGCAGAGCCAGGGCCGTAAGCACAAACCCCACCCCGCCTATCGAAAGGAGCAGCGTTACAGCAAGAGGAATGGTAATGCCGAACAGGAACCCCGCCGTGAAAAGCGCTCCTATAGCAGCCGGATATGCCACAAAGGGAATCAGACCCCAGGCAGCCGTCAGCCAGAATCTGCGCTGCCCCCGCTGATCATCGAACCCCTTCCTGATTCCGGGGAACAGATAGAACAGCAGACTGAACACCAGAGCACTCAGCATGAGGATAATCGTAAAAAACCATTTGCCAAGGCGCATGAAGCGATCAAAGCCTCTCCATCGCTGATGGTAACCCGGCTGGTTGAAAGATATGCTTCCCTGTATGCGCTCCTGTTCCGCCTCGGACAGACGGTTTTCCGAACGATACGAAAAATCGCCGTTGATAACGGCCCCCTCTTCGATCACAATATCCCCGGCCACGGCAGTAATATCTCCGTTCACAGTACCGGAAATAATCAGGGTTCGCGACCCGGAATACACATCCCCGTTAACCACGCCGGCCAGGGTAATCCGGCGAGCCGCGGCAAATACATCCCCGTCTACAATCCCCTCCTGATGAAGGGTTACATTCCTGCCTGCAGCGAATGCAGTACTGCCCAAGGTACCGGTCAGATTGACATCCCGGCCCGCCATAAGCGCATCGTCGCCGACAGTACCGCTCACATCAATGGTTGCCCCCATGGCAAAAAGCGCACGCGAGGCCTCTCCCGTAACGCTCAGGCTTCTTCCCAGAAAAAACAGGGAGTCCGAGCTGCCGGAAAAGCCGAGGCTCTCCCCTGCAAAAACATAGTCATCTGCTATAGTGCGGTCTTCATTGCTGATTGATCTGTCCAGCTGAAGCTCCGCAGCCGACAGCGTCGCAGCCGCAGCAAGCAGCAAGACTGTGCTCAACCCCATCCTGCAGCATGTTGCAATATCCATCTTCATCCCTCCATACTTGCAAAATACGAAAGGACCGGAGCATAAATCAAGATTCACCTGGAGGCTGCGGGCGCGTACCGGCAGCCGGTATCATACATGGTTACCTCAAACCTCCTGTCATGCAGCTGGAGTCGATCCCTGCCGGTACCCGGCTCTCCGCTGCAAGTCCTCGTCCGGGCTGTTCAGACAGAGCAGTATCTACTGGTTCCCCTGCATGGATTACCGGTGTGGTATGGCAATCGGCTGTCGGGCTTCGTCACCTACGCCCGGCCGATTGCCCCCGAACTGTGAGCTTTCCACTGCGATCCGTCGCGCGAAAAAATCACAGCAATCATTCCTGAACAGTTACTGAACTATTTCTATATCACTCCCACGAACCCAGCCGCGTTCCCAGCCAATCCAGACAAAATACCATTCGTCATGCTCAGAAATGTGTTCATTGTCATTTGCCAACACATAACGAACCCGAATAATTTCATCCTCTCCAACGACAATTTGATTGGAACTTGAATCATCATGTGATTTCTCAAACAGTATAATATGATCAGTTGCTGCTGTTGCTTCTGCATAATGATACAGTATTGGAAAATTGGTATCGGCATTCAATATAGTCGGTTCTTTTTCGCGAACAACACGAAAACCGGTGGTTCCGCTTACAATAGTATCGCCTAAATACCTGCGCCTTCGTATCCCACCTGCATCATGGTCGAAGAAATACCCTTCAACACCCCGAACAACAAATGCCCCACTTGAATGTAGACCAATATTAAGTGGGTTCTGTTCTGGAGAACGTTCATAGAATTTCGGATCCCACATATCAAGCACGAATTCACGTACATTCCCGTACATGCCCCTGACCCCGAACGGGGATTCGTCCTCTGGTATTGACGTCACAGGAAACGAAAAATCAAAATAATCCATATTATTTTTTTGTTTAACACTACTATCAAACTGTTGATAGTCATTTCCCCAGGGAAACAGTCTTCGATCTCCTCCACTTGCGGCATATTCCCATTCCGCTTCTGTAGGTAATCGGTAACGTTCACCGGTCAGTTCTGAAAGCCAGCGACAATAGGCAAGTGCCTCTCTTCTACTAACTGTGATTACTGGGTGATCAAGAACGTCATCAAACTGTGCCCAGAAATCCTCTACTGGACTTCTCTGTGAAGCAAAGGTTTCATAGCCCGTTGCTTCGATAAACGTTAGATATTGTTGTACTGTAATTGGATATTTACTCATGTAGAACGAATCCAAATAGACAGGATGCTCCGTATAGGAAATTATAGAATCAGGATCATACTCAGGAGAACGCGGGTTGGGCATATTATCGCACCCCATCACAAACGAACCAGCTGGTATGTGTAGCATTTCAGGAAGCACATCTGCTCGAATAATATCTTGCTGCATTCCAAAACCGGTTATGACATACGCCATAACAATAAACGTTTTCCAATTATTTCTATTCATTTTGCACCATTTCTATTTTCTATGTTAATGAAAACAATTCCATGTTGTCACATCGATCGCAGTAAACGCATCTATTGATACGTTAATTCTTCCTCTTGTACTGGTATCCATCACTTCAATTGAAACTCTGCCTAAATCATCTACGGTTACACCAGTTACATTCACAAAGTGAGTATATCCCTCCTCGTCTGGGTCTGCTGGATCGGGCACAATAATCCTTCCTACAATCGCTGCATGATCATGTTCCCCGCCGCTACCAAAGCGGGTCAGATCGCGCAGGTTTTCGTTGTAGTCATGCTCAAGCTCCATCAACAGTCCTTCTTCTCCCTGTGTTCGTCACCTCCGCCTTCCACAGCTGCCGATCCCTGTGGGTTATTAGTCTACGTCCTCGCAACAAACCAAGAGCAGGTAATATTCTGGCACTATCTAAAGAAAACAAAGTTCTATCAACAATCATTGATATTTGCCTGGAAACCAGACAGTTATGTACAATAATGGCCAAGATTAAAATTAAAATAGCAGCAATCGTTTTCCAATCGGCAAGAACATCATGTAATTTTTTTAGTTCGTAATATACCCCTCGAAAATTCCACACAAGGAAAAACACACTACAGGCTGCAATGATTTCTACAATTCTAATGATTGCATTCACTATAGTTGCCCTCCATTACTCGATTAAATAACTCACTCTCCCCAGTGTTAGTAATATCAATAAGAGCATCTTGCCATGTAGTGAAGTCTATACCTTGAGCCTGTAGATCGTTTTCAAAAAATGCTTGTGCCCCGGCTGCGAACATTTGAGCTCTTCTAACTGCCTCTTGTGGATCACTAATATTTTTAAACATTCCTCTGCGAACACCTGTATGAAATCTATTAATGTATGAATCAATACGGCTTGACTGAAAATCTTCAACTAATTGATTGATTGCATTAAACCCTGAAAATGCTCTTGCTCCATGTTGTAGCATCTTATTAAGTATAGAACCGAGATTATCTTTTCTAAGCAATTGAGCTCCTAAATCAACCGCGTATCCTATTCCTTCATTGAATTTAATTTCAGGTATATCTGAATCATAATATATACTGTACCGATCATGACCAACTGCACCATACAAGGTTTCTAATCTTCCTCGAATTTGTTGTGCTCCAGTCGCTCCGAGAAAAGGAATAAAGGCAGCCATTGCGTTTGTGGTGATGTTGAGTCCACGAGTAATGCCAGACATTGTACCAATACCATATTGCATGCCATCTTCAGTTCTGTATCCATAAACCTGATACAACCCCAACGGATCCACAAAGTTCACCGGGTTGTGGCTCACATAGGCATGCCATT
>CAZANF010000025.1:0-9325 GCA_964486425.1 uncultured Spirochaeta sp.
GCTTTTATGAATACAGGGTCGCTTGCCAGCTGCCGGTAGTTAGCTAATCCAATAAATTGTGATGGCCGAATTGCAGTGCCTCGTGAAAACATGCTGGATAGCAATGTGGCTAAAGCCGGTACGTGGGTGAATAGAAGTATCAAGGACAATGCGGGAACAATTAGCAGCCAACCCAAAAGGTTTCTGTGCAATGCAGTCATATCGAATCTCCGTATACGGTTACAAGGTAAGCCCGAACGGGGTGTGCCGCCCCGCTCGGACTGGAGTAGTAATCAAGGATCAGCGGTATGATCTCAGCAGTCGGTCTGCCTCGGTCTGGGCCTGCTGCAGTGCTTCCTCAGGTTCCTGTTCACCTGTCAGAGTGGACTGAATAGCATCATCCAGAAGTCTTCGTACCCGGCCCGTTTGATAGGTAGAGAATTCTGCAGTCGCAAATTCCAGTTGATCACGGGCCACACCTGCCGCCGGAAAATCGCGAACATACTCTCTTAGCTGCGGGGTGTCATATGATTCCTGGGTTATTCCGACGTACCCTGTGGCAATCGACCACGTTGCTGCCTGCTCTGGTGAGGTCATAAAGCGGATGAGCTTCAAAGCGGCCTGCTGCTCCGCCTCACTGGAACCCTTGAATAAGTAGAAGTTTCCACCGCCGGTCGGTGTGCCCCGCTGGACATTTCCCGGAAGCATTGCAACGCCAAAATCGAATTCAGCGGCATCCTTTACAGCAGTGAGGTTGCCGGTAGAATGCCACATCATAGCCGTGCGCTGTTCCAGAAACTGCTGCCGCAGGGTTCCCCACTCAATGGTCCCGGTCGGCATGACCTGGTAACGGGTGCCCAGATCATTCCAGTACTGCAGTGCCTCAATGACAGCCGGCTTAGTAAAATATGTTTCGGTGCCGTCACTATTCATGAGCACTTCTCCATTTTGCATAGCCAAAGCCCCGAACATCCAGTATGGATACCCGGTTGAGGGAATCATGATTCCCCAGCGGCTTCCATCCGGTTCGGTTAATGCTTCAGCCGCCGCAGTCATCTCGTCCCAGGTTGCAGGCGGACTTTCCGGGTCCAGCCCTGCATCTCGAAAGGCATCTTTGTTATAGTACATAATGATGGTTGATCGCTGAAACGGGATACCCCAGGTCTTTCCATTAATTTGACTGTTTTCCATAAGGGCAGGGTAGAAGGAATTCAGCCATTGCTGTTCATCTGATGTTTGCACCACGTCCTCAAACGGGATGATTAAATCCTGTTCGATCAGGTCGAAGGCATCTATCGAGAACAGTACGGAAAGCTGTGCAGGCTGACCGCTGTTGATTGCTGAGATAGTACGGATCCGTGTGTCGTCATAATTACCGGCATACACCGCATTCACGGTAATATCCGGGTTTTCCTGCTGGAATTCTGCTATCATGTCGTCGATAACAGCTGTAAGCGGGCCGCCGACGGCAACCGGATAATACATTGTCAATTCAGTTGTCGTTTCAGTTGCGGTTGTGGTTTCCTGTTCCTGGTTTCCTCCGGTAAATGCCGGCAGAGCGAAGCAACAGAGCAATAAAACACTGAGAATAGTATTCTTCATAGTAACCTCCTAAGAATATAGTGAGTAAGCAATACTTGGGATTCAGCAGGTTCTCTGTCTCACTGCATTCGCACCCTGTCATGTGCATCAGGTCATGTGAATATTAGAATTTAATGAATAATGCCATAATTCTTTGCTGCTGCAGGAAATTCCGTCGGCCCCGGCTTGTATTGCTGTTTGAATTTCATCTGTTGAACGCAACAGTCCGGCGGCAATCAGGGGGCAATTGATTTGTGATTTTAATTCGCGGATAATCCCGGTAGCAATGCCCGGCATTATTTCTACAGCATCCGGTTTGCTCGACTTAAGAGATTCGATTGAGTTACGCAGGGATTGTGTATCAATCAGAAAAATTCTCTGGACAGCTGTCAGACCAATCCGTCTGGCCAACCGGATTGTAGTGCCTTTGGTTGATACAATTCCGATATGAGGGGTCGTCTGCTTGATATATTCAAGTGACTCCCGATCTCCGGTTATGCCCCGAATAAGATCAATGTGAACCAGCAGCTGTTTCTTCCGGGATGTTTGAACGCACTTTGTGCTGAACAGGTCGCCGATTCCTGCTTGCATAATTAGAATTATTTCAACTGGGGACAGCATTGCCGTATCGATTTCTTCAAAGCTGCAGGCCGCGATTATTGGATTACTGTTGAGGGATGAACGTATATTTGTCATGTCATTGTTTCCATTTGCAACTTTGCACTAATGCACTAGTATTGAGGAGAAATGTTTCAATTCGATTGGAAGCAGGTTAATACATGGTTAATTGCCCCATAATCCGGTGTGTCCGGTCACAACACCGGCAACGCCACAGCCGACAAGGGCATCTACCTGTGCCGGTGTTTTCACTAATCCCCCCACGTACATTGGCACCTGAATATGCTGCTGCAGTTCCCTGATTACCGACGGCATCAAGCCCGGCATAATCTCTACCGCATCCGGCTTGGACTGGAGGACCCTTTCAATACCGGTGAAAAAGGCATTGGTATCGATGATAAACAGGTGATGAATAGTCTCCATGCCCAGCGATTTGGCAATCTTAATCATATGGCTCTTGGTTGATATGATACCGGTCGGCTGTATTGTCTCGGCAATGTACCCCAGGGCTTCTTTATCCTGACTCAATCCCTTCATTAAATCAGTATGAATATAGACTGATTTACCCAGTCCCTGAATTTGCCGCACCGTACCTGGCAGGACCGACAGCTCGCCGAACATCAGAAACACCTTCTGTGCCGGGCTGCTATATAGGTACTTGGTATCTTCTTTTTTTCGTAGTGCCGGTATTATTTTTGATTGATTCATAGTGCAACAATATCGGTATAGTGACACTGCTGTCTGCGGAATAATTGCTAATTAACCAAACAATCATCGAAAGCAAATATGCAGCTTCCATTCTACCATCACACAAGAGCTGGCCGACAGCTTATCAATCTGAATTTGGGTAGAGATATATAGAGAAACCCCGATTCATTACCTCGTGCTTTTGCTGTATGCAGCGGACTCGGGTAGTGATCGGGGTTTTTTGTGTAATGAGGAGGTATTGTAATGAATAAAACAATTCTTGTTTCTCTTGATGCACTGGGCGCAAAAATTCTGTCTGATAAAAGAGTAAAGGCTCCATGGATACGGAAAATGATTCAGGACGGTGCTTATGTAAACGAGCTTCATACAATCTTTCCATCGGTAACCTGGGCTATACACTCTACGGTTGTTACTGGAAAATATCCGTCTGGTCACGGGATGTTGGCCAATCGGGTATATAACAGAACGACCGGAGAAACAATTCAGCTTTTTAATCCTTTGAAATGTCAGAATTCTGAACTCTTTCAAGCCCCGTCCATTTCCGGATTGATCAAGGAAAAAGGTCTCAGTTGCGATGCCATATGCTGGCCTTTGACGCAAGGTGACCCTGGAATACGTCATAACATTCCCGAATTTTATTCGCAGGAACACTTTGAATCATTTTCCAGCAGAGAAATCTGGGAAAAGCTGCGTGCAGACGGCCTTCCGATTGAACGCTATGGGGAATGGAGCGCTAAACACCATCTTGGACCTTTGCAGGATAGCTTGACCGCGGAGATCTGCAAATATCTCATTCGAAATGACATGCCGGATCTGCTTCTGACCCATTTCCTGCTCATCGACAGTTTCCTGCATGATTATGGAATTGGTGCTCCAGAGACTCTATGGGCAATAGAGTATGTTGATCGGCTTATCGGGGAGTTACTTCAAACCCTGGAATCGGAAAACCTGATTAACCAAGTGAATGTGATTCTTTTCTCCGACCATGGTCAAGCACCTGTCCAACATGAAATCCAGATAGGTAAGCTGCTGGATGAAGTCGGGCTATATCATTGGCAGCCAGTGAGTAACGGTGGTGCGGTTTTTCTTTATCGTCACAATACTTCCGGAAATCAAACTGATGGAATATACCTCAATCAAAAGGCAGGAGAGATTCCCCAGGCAGAACAGCAAGTAATTACTAAATGTTTTCAGGATGCCGAGTGGCTTGACAGAATAATCTGGCCGGAACAGTACCCATCTATCAATTTTCCAGACATCAACAGCGAAAACATATTTTTACCCGATGCTATTTTGGAAATGAAGCCGGGATACATAGGCGGTGAAAACCGTGCAGCAGAACATTATAAAAATACATCCACTTTCAAAGGAATGCATGGCTACAAAGGCAATCTTCCCGATATGACAGGATTTTTGACAGCATGGGGTCCGGACATTACCAAAAAAATGGTTATTGAAAAGGCCGATATGACTGACATAGCCCCTACCCTGGCAAAAATCTTCGACCTACCTGAACAGGATTGGGACGGGAAATATATTGACGGTCTATTGATTCCAGAAATTGCTGCACAAAAAATAGAGGTGTAACAGTATGTCCGGAATAGTATTCGCCGAAACAATCAGAAAAAAGAAAAATGAACAGATGTTGTTTAAATACGCCGGGGTGCTTAGGAGGATTCGCCCTTATCTGTTTCTGGCACCGGCTTTGGCTCTTTACGCTGTGTTCTTTCTTTTTCCATTTATATATGCTGTGTTCTTAAGTTTTCATGATTGGAATCTGATTAGTCCCAATATGGATTATGTGTCTCTGAATAATTATTTGGCTGTTTTCCGGGACAGGGTCTTCTGGCAAAGTCTCAAAAACAATGTGGTCTATGTTGCTGGAACAGTTATTCCCAGCATGTGTATTGGGTTAGTGCTTGCTTGCCTTGTAGAGAACACCAAGAAAGCCAAGGAAATATACAGGACATTACTATTTTTGCCGGTAGTGGTATCAATGGCGGTTGCCACATTAATCTGGATGCTTTTGCTCAGTCCCGTTGATGGGCTGGTGAACTCTTTACTTGGAATCATCGGCATCAGTGGTCCAAACTGGCTGAATCACCCGGTGTGGTCGATGGTCAGCCTTATTATTGTTGGTATCTGGAAGAACACTGGCTATCTTATGATTCTTTACATTGCCTCCCTAAAGGGGATAAACGCCAATCTTTATGAAGCTGCTGTTATAGATGGTGCAGGATGGCTTCGACAATTCCGGTACATAACCCTTCCTTTACTCACGCATGTTCATGTGTTTGTCATGATCATTAGCATTATACAGTCGTTCCAGGTTTTTGCCTCAATTCATGTCATGACAAGCGGGGGACCAAATAATTCTACCAACATGCTTGTGTATCAGGTTTGGCAGGAAACATTTCAGTTTTTCGATATTGGAAAGTCCAGTGCTTTGTCGGTACTTCTGTTTTTAATAGTTCTTACGATTTCAATTGTGCAATTAAGGGCTATGGAAAAGAATCCTGCCTATCATATCAACTAAGGAGTTTGGCTATGCATTACAGGACCAAAAGAACTATACGGCACGTTGTGCAGCACGGATTTATCTGTCTTGTCATAGTGTTGCTTTGCCTTCCCATAGCATGGATGTACGTATTTTCATTCGGTCATGAATCTGATGTCAGCGGCGCAACGCTCCTGCCGCGCAGCGGGTTTTCCTTTGATGGGTATATTCAGGTTTTTAGCCAGACACCATTTCTGCAATGGGCGAATAACAGCATAGTCCTCGCAACATCAATGACTATAATAAACCTGGTTATCGGGTTTTTTGCTGCTTACTCTTTTACACGTTTCAGATTCCCGGGTAGAAACCTGCTGTTCTATTTTGTTTTGGCAACAATGGTGATACCAACGCAGGCTATAATGATTCCTACCTTTATTACGATCAATTATTTCCGAATGATAAATACCTTCGCCGGAGTTATGTTTCCGTTCCTGGCAAGCGGTTATGCCATATTTTTCTTGCGTCAGTCGTTTCTGACCATTCCCGACAGTCTGGTAGAAGCCGCAATGATTGATGGAGCAAGTGAAACACAGATTCTTGTCCATATCTACCTTCCTTTAGCAATACCAATAATGTCTGCTTTGGGAATTATCCTTTTTGTGCAGCATTGGAATACCTACTACTGGCCGCTGCTGGTTCTTTCGCGTCAGGATTTACTGACACTTCCGGTTGCGCTGGTCAGATTCAAGAACGAAGGGATTATTGAATGGGTTCCAACCCTGGCCGCTTCTGTGATGGCTACTACCCCGGTAATGGTACTGTATCTTTATACACAAAAAGCGTTTGTGGAAGGCTTTTCGCAGAGCGGCATTAAGGGGTGACCGTTCTGATTGTTATTAGATTAAGAGGCTGTTTAACAGCCGAAATTTTAAAGGAGTAGAATATGAAAGGGAAATTGGTATCCGTCTTGGTAATGGTTTTTGTCCTCATGTGGACATCCTGTTCCAGTGAAGAAGAAGTATTGAATGAACATGAAGGTCCGGTTGAGATTACCTTTATGCACATTCATGGCGGCAGTTCAGGAGAAGTTGTGAAACAAGCTGCTGAAAGATTTAATTCGATGCAGGATAATATCATCGTCTCGCCAATGTATGTGGAAGGTTCTTACGAAGGAGTTCTGGAAAAACTTCAGGCTCTAGCTGCTGTGGATCAACTACCGGATTTAACACAGTCGGGATTTCAGTATACCAATTATATGGTGGAAAATATGCCGATTATTCCTGCTTATGAATTTATAGAAAGCGAGAATATGGATGTATCCGACTTTTATCCTACTATGCTGAATCTCGCACGCTATACCGACGGTAAGATCTATGGACTTCCAATTGCAGTCAGTAACCCAGTGCTATATTATAATCTGGATTTTTTTGAAGAAGCGGGGTTATCTGAAGTTGATGTGCCGGAAACTTTTCATGAATTAAGAGAGATAAGCAAACGTCTTACAGGTAACGGTAAACATGGCGTATATTTCGACTTCAGTATAACCGGAAACTGGCTGTTTCAAGCCATGGTCGAAAGTTTTGGTGGGCAAATGGTTGCAGACGATCAGAAAAGTGTAGCCTTTGACAGTCGGGCCGGCATGGAGGTAATGAAATACTGGAACGATCTGGTCAATATCGATAAGTCAATGCCGTTTCTGGAGCGTACACAAGCCATACAGAGTTTCAACCAGGGAAATATCGCAATGTTTATTACTACTACGGCTGCATTGAGGTCTTTTCAGAATAACTCCAATTTCGAGGTTGGAACAGCAAAATTTCCAACATGGGAAAATTATCGCCGTCAAATTCCTGGTGGAGGCAACAATGGATTCGTACTTGAATCGACGCCGGAAAAAGAACAGGCTGCTTGGGAATTCCTCAAGTATTTGAGTTCTCCCGAAGGTACCACCCAAATAGCGTCCGGTATGGGTTATATGGCGGTTCGTCAGAGTGCAGTATCAGACCCGGATCTGATGGGTACGTATCTCCGCGAGGAAAACCCTCCAGCCTATACAACTTACACCCAGATTCCCGACATGACACAATGGAACAATTTTCCGGGGCGTGGTGGTACCCGGATTTTTAAAATCGTGCAGGACAATATTCAAGCAGTTTTCTCGCGCCAAAAGACTCCTGAGCAGGGAATTACAGAAGCAGCCAGAGATGCAAACGCCTTGATTCGTTAACCAAACTGCCTGACCATTAATAATCCGGAGCTATAGGAATGTAGTTTCGGGTTATTTTTTGTCAGCACTTTATGGATTCCGGTTATAGGCTGTTGAAAGGATTCACAAATGAGTTCCCTAAAGTTCTTCCCCAGTGGTGTGCTGTTTGATTTTGATGGCGTTATTGTCGATAGTAAGACAGTGCATCACAATGCCTGGCAGCAGGCACATCAGATGCTGTTTGACCGTGATCTCCCTTACAGCTACCCGAATGAACATAACAGCGGGATTACCTCAATGCAGACAGCATCCTTTTTGGCCGCCGCTGTCGGCAAAGAGCAGCAAAACGAAGAGTTGGCCATTCTGAAGCTCCATATACTGCTGAATGATTCACCTTTTCCCGATTTGCTGCCGGGGGCTAGAGCCTTGATAGGTTTTCTGGACCGACATGGGATACCGTTCGGTATTGCCAGCAATGCTCCGACCGCCTTCATCAATCACTCGATGGCCGGATATGGACTGGAAGTTGCAAACATAATTGGAGCCGACCAGATCACTAATCCCAAGCCTGCCCCGGATGCATATTTGCTCTGTGCCGAAGTGGCTGGGGTATCACCAGATCGTTATGGTGCAGTGTATGTATTCGAGGACTCTGTCGCCGGTGTGAGTGCCGGAGTTGCTGCCGGGATGATCACCGTCGGTGTTGAGACTACTTTGTCTCGTGATGAACTTTTAAATGCCGGTGCGGTGTATTCCTGTCGCAATCTGCGAGAGGCGTTTGACGGGGGATGGTTTGCAAGCAACTCGGTGAGTATCGAATGAAGCAAGACTCCACTATCCGCCTCTGCAGAGGAACAATAAGCTAGTCCAGTACCATCCGCACTCTTGACCAGATCGGTGCGCGGGACTATATCGCCCTTGAATGAGCTGCTGTTTTACTGTGTCATGGAGTTCTTTCAGGAGAGCCTGGACTACGTCCTGGAATATGCCCGGGATTCAGCAGATCCCAAGACCCGGCTGTTCGCCATTGCCGAGGCTTACAGCAGCTATTTTCTGTACAACCCCAACATCTATCAGCTGGCATTTCTGGTCGACCTCCATCCGCCGGAAGATGCCGTGAGCGGAGAAAGCTTTCAGCCGGAAATCGTCCGGATCGGTGAAGAGCTCCTGCAGCAGTGCGTGCGCGAGGGCGCCATCGATCCCGCGCATCCGGAGACAATCCTCGGACTGCTGGCCAACAGCATCCACGGTAATCTGCTGTTTTTTCTGACCGGCAGGGCCGGTAAGACAACGGAAGCCGAGGTCATGGAGAAAATCCGTCGGGAAACCAGCTGGGTGCTTGAACAGCCGGTTCCGAACGGTGAGATATAGACAGGAGACACAGCAATGAAAACACTTATCGCCTACGCCACCAAGTACGGGGCCACCGAAAAGGCCGCCCGCAAGCTCGCCGAACAGCTCTCCGGTGAGGTTGAACTGATCAACCTTGTACAAAAAAGAACCCCGGATATCTCGGGCTGCGATCGGGTTATTATCGGCGGCTCGATTTACGGCGGGAATATTCAGGAAGAGGTCAAGCAGTTCAGCAGCGAAAACCTGCAGCGGCTTCTGCAGCAGCCTCTCGGCCTCTTTATCTGCTGCGGAGACGAGGAAAATGCCGACGAGCAGCTGCGGAACGCCTTCGACCCGCAGCTTGTGCAGCACGCGGCTCACACCGGCTACTTCGGCTACGAGTA
>CAZANF010000025.1:9425-17803 GCA_964486425.1 uncultured Spirochaeta sp.
CCGGAAAATGGACTCGGAATAAGCCGAAGGACGCAAAATAAGCGGCAGCAGCAGGAGATACATCCATTGGAAGCAAAAACCATATCGATTGATGCCTGGACGGTGCACATAGAGAAACTGATCGGGAAAGGAAAGTCGGGGTACTCCTATCTGGCGGTAGATGAAAACCGGGACAGATACGTGGTCAAACATATACACCATGAATCGTGTCCGTCATATACCTTCGATGATAAGTTCCAGGCTGAGCTGAACGCCTATCATACCCTGAAGGAGCTCATACGGGTTCCGCGGCTTCTGGCGTTCGACAGGGATAGAGAGATTCTGTTAAAGGAATATATAGATGGCACGGTAGCATCCGAGGTCATTGCCCGGGATGAAGTGGATGTGAAGCTCCTGCAGGAAATAGCGGATATGACCAAGTCTTTGTATCCCAGAAAGATAAACCTGGATTTTTTCCCCTCCAATTTCGTCACCAATGCAGCTGGGACCTATTACATCGATTACGAAGTTAATAATTATATGGATGAGTGGAACTTCGAGAACTGGGGAATCTACTTCTTTGCCAATCCCGGGGGAATGAAGAGGTTTCTGGATACCGGAGAGATCGATGAAATGCTGATCAGTGCGGAAAGCGGCAAGCCGGTGAGAGTCGGGTTAGAGACAAAGGTGCAGGAGTGGCTGGCGCAGCTGCGGTGACCTGCAGCTGCGGAAAGCTCTCGGAGACAGCGTTCTGTTCGGCGACATAGAGAGTATCGCTCTGCAAGGGGTAGTTCGCGAAGTGGAAGGTGCTCGCGCTGCTGACAAAGCAGCTGTTTTTTGTCCATTGCTATTCTTCAACTCCAAAAGCCTTGGCGATATCCTCAGGAAGTTCCTCAAAATCATCTTCAATTTTGATACTGCCTCGCAGGGCTCCCGGCCGGCGAGGTGCTGTCGTTTCACAGTAGGGATGAATGACAGCTACCGGTTTACCTGCCCGTTTCAGAATCACTTCCTCACCCTCCAGAACCTTTTCAATAATGGCGGAAAGATGCGTCTTTGCGTAGGTGATGGTATCGACAACCATAGTTCCTCCTGACCAGACCAGGTCTGGTCTTTCTAACATACTTCTGTGCATCGCTTATGTCAATCAACCGCCATTCAAGATTCTGTATGGTAAAATATCATTTTTGCTGATATAATTAGTATTATATGATCTTCCCAGACCACACCAGAGGAGCATCCCGGTGAGCTAACCCGGGACGAGGCTCAGCAGCAGGCTGCCGCAGCAATAGCGTCCATGACCTTCGGGCCGGATCGTCAGGATTACTTCTGGATTAACGACTATCACCCGCGCATGATTATGCATCCATTCCGCCCCGACATGGAGGGCCAGGACCTCAGCGGTTTCGAGGATCCCGATGGGCTGCGGCTGTTTCAGGCCATGGTGGATACCGTCCAGGCCGACGGCAGCGGGCATGTGGAATATCAATGGCAGTATTATGATCAGCAGGAGCGTATCGAACCCAAAATATCCTATGTCGCCGGGTTCGAACCCTGGCAGTGGATTGTCGGAACCGGGGTATATATTAATGATGTCGGTGAAATCGTGGCGTCGGCACGCCTGTCCATTCTGCTCTGGCTGGCCTTGATACTGGCCGCAGCCGCGCTGCTTGGAATGCTGCTGGCCCGGATGATAGCCAACCCGGTGAAACGGATGACCGGCATACTCAAGACCATGGCGCAGGGACAGGGTGACCTGACGGTGCGTCTGCCGGTACAGACCAAAGACGAACTCGGCAGCATGGCGGATTTCTTCAATCAGTTTATCAGCAGTCTGGCTGAACTCATCCGCGAGATCCGAACGGCGGCCGGGCAGCTGAGCGAGTTCGGCGAGAAGCTGCATGCCGGTATGTCCGAGACAGCCTCCGCCGTGACCCAGATTACCGCCAACATCGACTCCTCCCAGCGCAATGTCACCGACCAGTCGGCAATCGTTATCGAGGTAACCTCCACAATCGAGCAGATCTCGCGCAACATCGAGTCGCTGAATTCCCGCATCGAGGATCAGGCCGCCTCGGTAACCCAGGCCTCCTCGGCGGTGGAGCAGATGGTCGCCAACACCCGGTCGATTACCAGCTCGCTGCAGAACAACGCCGCCGGCATCCAGCAGCTGCGGGCGGCAGCCGGGAGCGGCCGAACCCGCATCGGCAGCGTAACCACCCTGGCCCAGTCGATTGTCCAGCAATCCGAAGGGCTCCAGGAAGCCAATGCCATAATCCAGAACATATCCGCCCAGACCAACCTGCTGGCCATGAACGCCGCCATTGAGGCCGCATACGCCGGTGAGCACGGGCGCGGGTTTGCGGTGGTTGCCGATGAAATCCGCAAGCTTGCCGAGAACTCGGCCCGCCAGTCCCGCTCCATCTCCCAGGTACTCAAAACCCTGAAAGGCTCCATAGACCAGGTCGCCGGCGCCTCATCCGAGGCTGAGCAGGGCTTTGAGCAGATCAACACGGTTGTCTCCTCGGTTGCCAATCAGGAGCTGGAAATCCAGCACGCCATGGAGGAAAACAGCGCCGGCAGCACTCAGGTCCTGCAGGCCCTCTCGCAGATCAACCAGATTACCACCGAGGTGAACGACGGCTCCAGTGAAATCCTCACCGGCAGTCAGGCAATCGTCGACGAAATGATCCGCCTGAGCCAGATCAGCAGCGAGATAGACGCCGGCATGAAGGAAATGACCGGCGGGGCCCAGGAAATCTCCGCCGCCATGCAGCAGGTCGCCGACATGACCGGCAGTAACACCCGGCAGATCGGCCGTATAACCAGTCTGGTCGGGCGTTTTTCGATCGATACATCCGACTCCCCGGAATAGTCAACGGGGGGCGCCACGCAGTCGGTAAACTTCACCGCTATCAGACGCGCCCCCCAGCGGCTTGCCGCCTACCCGGCGGGCTGCGCCGCTTCCCCGGGAATCACCTCTAATCTCCGGTGAGAGGACTCAACTTGATATGAATCTATCCATCTGTCGGCTGCCATACACATAAATGGCAGCTTGATTCAAGTCAATTCTTCCAGCCTGGCGACCTCTTGTAATTTCTGATCACAGGTCAGCAGTTTTGCAGAGTTTCGTCGTGCTGTAACAAGATAAAACATATCATAGGTTGATGAGTTGTTCTTGACTCCTTCAGCATATGCCTCACGCCATAACTCCCTTGATTCTACATATATATCAATTAAATTGAGGCAGAATTCAATTCCGGTTATGCAGATGTCATCAGTGAATTGCTGGAACTTTTTATACTTCCAGAAGACATTTGTTACTTCAGAGATAAACACATCCGGTGCCAATACAACAGACGAAGCCAGTACCTGGTCCAAAAGGGACTGAGCCCGTTCCTTTTTCAGTGCTATTTCAACAGCTGCACTGGCATCTAACACTACCCTCATCGGGAATCTCTGTCCTCTCTGACCATCTGTTCCGGTGTTGGTAACTGATCAGTGTCTATGCCCAACCCCTCGAACTCTTTCAGAAGTTGTTTTCTTCTTTCGCGATTGTCGAGCCGGCTTTCTATTCCTTCCTTTAAAAGAATGATTGTTTCCTGAGCAAGGCTTCGATGCTCCTTCTCGGCAATGAAAGCTAACTGATTGTACAATTCCTGCGGTAAGTCCCTGACCTGTAATGTTGGCATAGCTACTCCATGCATGCGATATACATGCATTTTGCTATCACTGGAGCGGCTTGTCAACCTGATTTGCTTGAATAACGCCCGCCGGACCGGCTCATGACCGGTCTGGTCGGGCGCTGAACATACCTTAATGAAAGGATAATTCGGTTACCGAGGCTCTTCCCGAACCGTTCCGGCTTCCGCTGTACCCCTCAACACAGAACGAAACCTCGTGGAGTACATCCCCGAAGGTCATATCCAGTTCCTGCCAGGCATCGAAGTGGGCAGCTATATCTATGGTGCCGCTGGTTCTTTCCTGCCCCGGTTTGCGGACGCTCCAGTACTGGTAGAAGGTCTGGGTGCCGAGGATGGAGGGCTGCTGCATGCGCAAACTGGTGTAGATATCGTACTCGTCCCCATCTACCACCACGGAACCCTTGTAGGTACCGTTCTCGCCGGGTCGGTAGTTAATCCAGTTCTCCACGATGTAGAACTCGACCAGATTGTCCTCTGTCTCCCGGTTGTAGGTCCAGCCGTACAGTGCCAGATAGGACAGCCCGTCATCCACCGAGTAGTTCTCTACATTGTAGGTCACCTTGGTCTCGGCAACCCCCGGGCGCAGACCGATGCGGCCCAGCATATTGAATATGCCCCGCCACTGGATATCGAAGGTGCTGCCTTCCTTCAGTGTCATTCTGGCACTGCCGATGTCGTCCTGGTTCCATAACTCGTAGGTATACCCGTTATGCTCACTCACGCGATTGCTGGTGATCACATTGGGGTCATTTGCCGGGCTCTCGGCCGCCTCGGTCTCCTCTGCAGGTTCCGCTGCGGTCCCTGCTGCGGATGCACATGAGACTGCCAGCGCGATAATACCCAGGATACACAGCCACATGGACCGTTTGATTAATTTTTGCATTACGTACTCCTTGCTGAAGACACTAAGGTATATCCGCGTATGATGCCATCGGGGGTTTTCTGTATTTGTTTGAGGTGTTGACAGGGTCCGGTTCATTAGTTACAGTGTAATGGTATGCTATAACACAGTGACACAGGAGAGGTTTTAATGATTAACTGTCAGAAGCTGCAATTTGCGTATCGCAAAAATCCCGTGCTGCATGACTGCAGCTTTGCCGTCCCGCGGGGTAGTGTCTGTGGTCTGCTGGGCCGTAACGGCGCCGGTAAAACCACTCTGCTCAAACTTCTGGCCGGTCTGCTCCGGCCGCAATCCGGTTCAATAACCGTGAACGGCTATGAACCTGCCAGGCGACATGCCGGGTTCTACGCTTCACTGGCATGGATCGGTCAGGATCTGCCGGTTCCCCCGATGACCCCGGCAGCCTATGCGGATATTGCCGGAAAACTCTACCCGGATTTTTCGGCACATGATTTCGCAGATCTCAGCCGACGTTTCGAGATCGACCCCGCAGTACCGTTCGGACAGCTGAGCGGCGGAGACCTCCGCAAGGCATGGATAAGTTTCGGCATTGCCTGCCGAACCCCGGTTGTGCTGCTGGATGAACCGTCACAGGGGCTGGACATTCCGGCACAGGAAACCCTGCGCCATGTGCTTGCCGAGGTCAGCAGCGATGACCGCTGTATCCTGCTGTCTACTCATCATGTGCGTGAACTTGAGCATCTGGTGGACAGTCTGCTTTTGCTGCACAGCAGCGGGCACATCAGCTACAGCGGTCCCCTGGATCAGGTGCACACCGAATACCGCTACATTACCGCCGGCGACTCCAGAGAAATGGAGGGGTGTCTGTACTCACGCCGAACGCCCGGCGGATGGGAAGGTATTCTACCGGAACGCAGTCCTCAACCGCAAAGCATTCCGCTGGAATTGTTGTTTCAGGCCCTTTCCGGGTCCGGAAGGAGGTCTTCCCATGAAGCCTGAACACACTGCCATCGCGGGCCTTGCAGGGCCACAGCAACCAGGGCCACGCCGATCGCTGCTGTCCTTACTGCGCCTGCTGCCGCTGCTCCACAGCGGTCGATTGCTGTGGCGACTGTGGCTATGGCTGCCGGCAGGCGCAGTATTCAGCGCGGGGGTGTATATGGGTATAGACCGGCTGCCCGCAGCTGCCGCACCACCGTTTCCGGTGCTTTTTCTGTTATCGCCCGCCTATGCCGTTATTGTCTGGTGGGTTACCGACAACATCCGGTCCCAGATGCTGACCAGGCACACCGTTGCTGTCTGGCTGCTGCTTCCCCTGACGCAACAGCAAAAGAACAGTCTGCTGCTTGCGCGAAGCACTATTCTGCCGTTCGGCGGGTTGTGGCTCGGGGCATTGCTATCCGGCATCGTGTGGTTTCCGGAGCATCTTGAGCTGCTGCTTCGCTACACCCCGTACAGTCTGGGAATTGCACTCTGCCTGGGAGTCACCGGATGGAACGGCTGCTGGGTCGCGCTTGATACCAAGGTGTTCGGGCAGCATATAAGCTACCGCAGCAACAGGAGAGTCTCTCTGGTAACCCTGCTGCTGCTCGTCGCCTTGCCGGTTGGGGTACATTTCGGGTTTGCCGGTATACCTGCCCTCGGGGTAGTGCCCATTATATGCGCCGCCGTCGCCCTGCATTCCATGCGGATAGAGCTTTACGGCACCGCATCCGCAAGCCAGGTCACATATATGCAACGCCGGGAATCATCAGCACCGAATCAGCAGTCTGCACATGGCCGGCGGGCATCACCGGCCCTTTACCAGCCGCCGCGACGTGTCGAGATGTTGCACCGTCTTGCCGGCAAAACCGGGGCGAGGGCTATCCTGTACGGCTGGGAACTGCTGAACTACACACAGTATCTCGGAGATGGGATTCGGGAAAAACCCGGCAGTTTGCGCAGATTCCTAGGTTCCGGATTTGTCCTGATCATTATCTCGCTGCTGCCCATACTCTGGCTTGCTGTATATGCCGATCTTTTCACCACCGACCCTGCAGCCCTTGGTGTTCTGAGTGTGTTTGCCATCTATATGATGTATGCAATAAAGAACAGTTCTCCCTCGCCTCTGCGTACCCTGCCGCTCGGGCCGGTACGAATCGGACTGCTGCATGCAGTGCGAACCCTGCTGCATCCGCTGCCGGTACTGCTGGGGATTGTTCCCGTCGCTTCCGGCTTGCTGTGGCTGCTGCAATTCGCCGTCGCGCACTTCACCGCCGGACCGCCTCCCGTTGCATGGCCGCAAATCCTCCTCGCCGCAGGATCGGGAGCCCTGGAAGCAATCCCGGTCGTTCTTACCATTGCCGGGTGTATCTACATCCTGCTCAATCTGACCGGCATGCTCATGCAGGGACTGCGACGCTGGACCGCTGCGCACGTCCTGCTGAATCATCCCGAGCTGCCGATGCTCATGATTGTTATGTATATGAGCTTCCACTCGGGTGCCGCCGACGACTCCGGAGTACCCCTGTTTGAGGCGATACTTCCGGCAGTCCCGCTTCCGGCGGTTCTACTGACAGCCGCCGCAGTAGTCGGCCTCTTTTGTCTGCGGGAACGTTTTTTCCAGGGGGTACGGTCATGACCGGCCTGTTTCAGCCCGCCGGCACCATTTATGAACAGATTGCCGACAGCATGGAAACCTCCATTCTGAACGGCAATCCCGACGAGGAACAGCGAGTCGCCTCGGTACGCGCGAGTGCCTCGGAACTCGGAGTAAATGTGAACACCGTGGTCAGAGCCTACGGACTGCTCGAGGAACGGCAGGTGCTGCACAAGGAACGCGGCCTGGGCTATTTTGTCTCCGCCGACGCCCGCAGCCGCATCCGGTTGCGCCGCCGGCAGGAGTTCTTCGCGCACATCGTACCACAGCTGCGCACCGTCCTGCAGCAGCTGGACATACCCGCAGAGGAACTCGCCCACGCTCTTCAGCACGGCCCGGATCACCCGTCGGCAGGGGATGCAGAGTAACCCTCCGACTGTGTCCATAACCAGCCGGGGGGCGCCACGCAGTTGGCAAGCCTCACCGCTATCAGACGCGCCCCCCAGCGGCTTGCCGGCTGTCCGGCGGGCTGTTCCGGCTCTGTCACCTCCGCCTGCCGTAGAGATTCGCGTAGCGATATCTCAGCCCAAGGATCGGCAGGGGTTTGCTTGCAAACCGTGAGAGATCCGCCGGGCCCGCCGGGTCGCGCCGCCTCCCCGGGAAGGGTGCTTCAATTTTGCAAAATCCTTGCATTTTACACTCGTACAGCTCAATATGAATAATATGTCTATAAACGTCCCGCACTACAATCGGGCCTTTTCCCAGTCGGAGCGCCGGGACCAGCTGGAACAGCTGCTGCTGCATACCAGCTGCGGCTATACTCAGTCTGAACTGGTTGTACGTCTGGGTGTAAGCAAGGCAACCGTGCATCGGGATATTCAATATATGTCGCTGCATATGCCGGTAATAGAGGAAGGGAAGCGCTACCGCATCGACCCTTCCGGGTATCTGCATAATGTACGGCTGAGTATGCATGAGCTCGAAGCCCTGCACCTCTCGGCCCGCCTGTTCGCCCGGGTTATGAAGTTCCCCTTTCCGCATGCCTCGGCCGCCCTGCGTAAACTGGCTGATGCCCAGCGCCGCGTCAGCAATGCCCTGGCGGACCAGATCCTGCGTACCGCCGAGGATATTGATGCCTTCTCCAGTCCGATTGATTTGTCCCGCTATCGTACCGTAATCGAGCAGCTCGGGCGAGCCATGAGTGAATCCCGGCCGGTACGTGTAACCCATTACTCCGCACGCAAAAACAGCAGGC
>CAZANF010000026.1:0-17714 GCA_964486425.1 uncultured Spirochaeta sp.
GGACACGACGGCCGGCCCCAGATCGCCCGCGCAGTGTATCAATCGCCAGGGGATCTTCAATCTCACGCTGAATCAGGCGTCGCCGAGGCCGCGCCCCGTATTTGGGTTCGTATCCATTCTCAATCAGATATCTGCGCGCATTGGCGGATATCTCCAGTCCGATTTCCGTGTCGCTCAACCGTACCTGAACCTCGCCGAGCAGAATATCAAGAATCTTCTGAAGTTCATTCTCGCTCAGACTGCTGAATACAACGATCTCATCGGCACGGTTAATAAACTCGGGACGAAACAGCTTGCGCAGCTCGGTCATGGCCGATGATTTAATCTCCTGATACCCAAGATATTTGCCGCCGGTGCGGAAACCGACCGCAGATTCACGGGTAATTTCACGCGCACCTGCATTACTGGTCATAATGAGGATGGTATTACGGAATGACACCGTATGACCCAGATTATCCTGCAGCTGCCCCTCTTCGAGAACCTGAAGCAGAAGATTAAACACATCCGGATGAGCCTTTTCAATTTCATCCAGGAGGACCACACTGTAAGGCTTGCGGCGGATCTTCTCGGTAAGGAGACCACCCTCCTCATACCCTACATATCCCGGAGGAGCTCCTACCAGCCGGCTTACATTATGCTTCTCCATAAAATCAGACATATCAAGCCGTATCAGTGAGTCGGAGTTGCCGAACATAAACTCGGCCAGTGTTTTGGCCAGCAGGGTTTTCCCGACTCCGGTGGGTCCAAGAAAAATGAATGATCCCAGAGGACGGTCGGGTGAACTCAGCCCGATACGGGAACGACGGATAGCGGAGGAAATCGCGGTAATCGCCTCATGCTGTCCAATTACGGTACGATGGAGTTCGTCCTCAATCTTCAGCAGCTTTTCTCCCTCGCTCTGCGCAATCCTGTTCAACGGGATTCCGGTAATATCGGAAATAACGAACTGAATATCATCGCTGTCGACCAGATTTCTCTCGGTCTTCAGGGCTACCTTCCACTCGCTCTTGATCTGTTCTACCTTCTCCTTGAGCTCTCTGACCTCATCGCGGACAGCGGCGGCCCGCTCATAGTTCTGGGAGTTGACCAGGGTGAGTTTTTCCTGATTCAGTCGCTCGATTTCTTTCTCCAGATCACCGAGTTCGGCAGGGCGGACACTGTTATGAATTCGCTTGCGGGCACCGGCCTCATCCATAAGGTCTATAGCCTTGTCCGGCAGAAAGCGGTCGGCGACATATCGATGACTCAATACGGCGGCAACCTCAAGCGCACCAGGAGTATAGGTAACGTTGTGATGATCCTCATACTGTTTCTGAATTCCCTTCAGGATCTCTACGGTGTCTTCTACATTCGGCTCATTCACATAGATCATCTGAAAGCGGCGTTCCAGTGCAGCATCCTTTTCAATATACTTTTTGTATTCATTCAGGGTAGTTGCTCCGATCGCCTGGATTTCACCACGGCTCAACGCCGGCTTCAGCATATTCGAGGCATCGATAGCCCCTTCCGCTCCGCCGGCGCCGATAATCGTATGCAGCTCATCAATAAAAAGTATGACATTCCCGGCGGTGGTGATTTCCTTCATAACACGCTTCAGACGCTCCTCGAACTCCCCGCGATATTTGGTACCGGCAATTAGACTGGCCAGATCAAGGGTCATGACACGTTTATCCATAAGCACTTCAGGTGCGCTGCCGTCGACAATACTCTGTGCCAGACCTTCTACAATGGCAGTTTTCCCGACTCCCGGCTCACCGATAAGAACGGGGTTATTTTTGGTGCGCCGAGCCAGGATCTGTATAACCCGCTGGATTTCCTTGTGCCGTCCAACCACAGGATCAAGCTTGCCCTCCCGGGCATATCGGCTCAGATCGCGGGAAAACTCATCCAGGGTCGGAGTCGCCCTTTTTGCAGTGCCGGCTGCAGCCGTCCCGCTGCCGGTTGATCTTCGTTTCTGCGTCTGCTGATACTGACCGGATGAAGCAACCCCGCCGATATTCGAGAGTTCTTCAATAATCTCCCGCAGGATATCGGGATTTACCCCGTGCTTTGCAAGATAGCGCATCGTCTCACCATCGCCGTCCCGCGCACAGGCCAGCAGCAGGTGTTCGGTCCCGATATATTCATGGCCGAGCCGCTTGGCCTCCTCTGCAGAATCCTCCAGAACCCTTTTCCCACGGGGAGACGGGGGAATATCACCAAGAATAAATCCGCCTCGCTTGCGCGGGACTGCTTTTTCGATCTCCATGAGCATATTTGCCGGATCGATCATCGCTTTCTGCAAGGCCTTGTACCCAAGACCTCCGCCCTCCTTCAACAGGGCGGTCATAATATGCTCAGGTAGAAGCTGATCTGCATGGAAACGCTTCGCTTCATCCTGTGCCAGTATTGTTAAAACCTTTTGTGCCCGTTGGGTCAAACCTTTAAACATCTATATTTTCCTCTTTGATAATACGCGACAAACCTGCACGAACCAGCGCGGCACGCGCTCGTTCTGCCTGCTGTTCCTCGGGATATAATCGCCGGATATGTGCTGCTTGAACACATACGGCAAGCCGGGTCAATTCATTGCGGCCGACACTCGGCCAAAAACCGGCAACAACACCGGTACGCACATCACTGATCAGCTGTGCCGCCTGTGCCAGGCTCAGGCGGTCCTGATTAACCGTTCTGTGTACCATGTCGTGCAAGCAGGATTTCCATTCATCTGCACGCTGCTGAAGCATATCGGCCCGTGCCTTCCTTTCATAATGTACCAACGCAACAGTGCAACCTTCAAGCAAATCCTTCATCTTTGCGATTGAAATACCAAGGCATCCTGTTGTCTTAAGGCGAATTATCGCCCCCGGCAGAATGTCTGCGCGAATTCCATCGGGGCAGGCTTCCTGGAGAGCCGATTCAATTATGTGAAAGGAGTCCAAACCCCACAGGTGCAGAAACACACTCAGTTCAACCCCTTCGCCCAGGAACATCACCGATCGGTTTATAACACCGTAATCTATTCTGGCACGTACCGATATAACCTCTTCTACCCGCCGGACGTTACAGATGATCGCATCGGCAAGCTGGGCAAGCTGCAGGCCTGCGGTCATTCCGACACAGCGGAGATGCTCATATCCGCCCAGCAGTATCTCCATCTGCGGTGAAGATATGGAACCCTCGGGAGTATCATCGGGATCATCAATAAAGAAGCGCTCATGCAGTACTGCTGCATCATGCCTGTCCAGTAACCCGGATTCACCATCCATCGCTTCGGCCAGACCCTGCAGAAATCCCCCGGTTTCAGATCGTGTCAGACTGCGGTTGAGCGGGATTGACTGTATACTGCGGATCGCCGTTGCGCGGGAGCACAGGACTACATCATCTGCCGGTCCGCTGTAATCAAACCAGGAGAATGATGCGGGGATGAGCGGCTCGGGATTCATCGGTGTTTCGAACTCGGACCTGTCCTGGTAAAAGGCCGCCCGCAATCCGGACAACCAGCCGGGAAGATACCCGACATGATACGGGTTCGACAAAATAGCATGATCGATGCGCTGATCTTCCGGCAGCAGACGCTCTGCAATCCGCTCGCCGAATGAGTCAAGGCAGCTGTCGCAGCCCAGAAAGCCGCTTTCAAAGACATCAATATCGGAGGTGCCGCACTGAGTGCAGCACTGTTCAAGGGTTTCATCAATGAGCCCGTCCAGTACGTCCTGCGGCCTGAACGGGAGCTTGGGAACAAAACGGGAGATCATCAGTTCATCGGCGCAGTGCCGACAGAGCTGGATCCGGGAACCTCCCTGAAAACCGTGATGAGATACCGAGACCTCAGCCGGCTGCATATTACAACGTGTACAGCGCATTACTTGAGTATATCATGTTTAGCGCCGATAAAAAACCTGCATCGGACGAACAGCCGAGGCACGGTATGCCGGCACCAGGCTGGAAATAACAGCCAGCAGCACAGCCGCCAGCCAGATAACCATGGTCGGCCCGGCGAGTATCTGCACCGGAATAACCTCAAGATAAAAGTCCCCTCCGATCACCGAACCGTCGATCGGCGCCCCGCTCAGCAATGCGCTCAATACACCGGCAGCCTTTTCAAGCCACTGCAGCAGCTGATTAATCAGCAGGGAGATTATGACTCCCAAAAAAGTACCTATGCCGGCACCAATTAATCCGACCCATACCCCTACCTGAAGAAAAATGGTGCGTATATCTACCGGGGTTGCACCCAAGGCCTTCAGCACCCCGATATCATGCTGTTTGGACAGTACCAGAAGCACCATGGAGCTGGAGATATTAACCGTTGCTACCGCCATAATGAGCACCATAACCACCACCAGTGCATTACGGGTTGTCCCGAATGAAAGGTAACGGGACTGCTCCTCCTCAAACCAGGTTCTGATTCGATACCCGGAGCCGAGGGTATCCTGTATCTCTCTGCTGGTAGTCCTGGTTTCTTCCACCCTTGTATCGGGTTGCCGAAACAGATCGTTCGGTAGTGCAAACGGATGCTCAACCTTAATCCCTATGGATACCGATGAGTCCTCCGGCGGAAGGATACGGTCCCCTCGCTTGGAATTCATGAAGACCCACAGGCGGTCAAGCTCCTGATACCCGGTAGAAACAATCCCTCGCACGGTAAAGGGACTCACCCGGGGAATCACCCCGCCGCCGGGAAGCGAGCGAACCGTAAGCACCCGTAGTGTATCACCAACATTCAGCTGCAGGTTGTCGGCAATACTCCGGCCGATAACAATATCGTTCGGATCAGAAATGCTGAACTCCCCCTGCCCGACCGAGAGATAGCTGCTGAAGACGGGATCATTCTGATAAATATGGGGATCGACCGCCCGAATCTGCACTCCGGAGCGCAAGGCATTGCTGTACACCAGTCCAAAACCGTTACGCTCGATTGTTGCATACTCTACACCGTCGATAGCCTGTACGCGGCGGACATCGGCTGCCAGATCCGATTCATTCATGGATAGTTGAGGCCGGGCACGCATATGATATGTACCGGTTTCAATAAACCGTTCAGCGATACCCGATATCATTGCATCAGAGACATGTACAACCACTATCAAAGGCATGATTGCAATCGCGATGCCGATAATAGCCCCAATTGGTCTAGTCCCTTCACCGGCGCGATTTCCAATGGTAAGCCGAAAGGAGAGGCGTATTCGCCGAAAGAATGTCATGCTTCCTCCAGCTGACCACGATGAAGCACAAACCGGCGATCTGCTTTCGCCGCAAAACGCCGGTCATGGGTTACCAGCAGCAGGCTCGCATTACTTCGTTCGACTACATCGAACAGCAGCTGCTGCACCCCCTCTGAATGCCGCTCATCCAGGTTCCCGGTAGGCTCATCGGCAAGAATAAGCCTTGGATCGTTAATCAGAGCCCGGGCTACGGCAGCACGCTGACGCTCTCCACCCGAGACCGAATTCGGGAAATGGGCGTATCGGTCGGCGATTCCGACCATTTCCAGCAGATGGTGTGCCTTGTCCTTTGCGCTTTTTATCGGAGCTCCGCTGATAAGAGCGGGCATGGCAACATTCTCCAGCAGCGAAAAATCTCTCAACAGATGATGTGACTGAAATACCATGCCGAGTACCTGGTTTCGAAAATGACCGGCGGCACTCTCGCGCAAGCCTGATACCTCAATGGTTTCCACCACGACACGACCGCTTGTCGGATGATCCAGGCCGGAGATCATATTCAGCAGAGTAGATTTTCCGCATCCGCTCTCCCCGGTTACGGAGACCGTTTCACCCCGGTTCAGCACCAGCCGTACCGACTCAAGAATCGGAAGCAGCTCGCCGCCGGTTTGATACTGTTTACTTACATCTTCTATGTACACCAAAGCGGTGTCGGGTTCGACACCCGATACAGACCTTACTTCACTCATTTCGTAAAACCTCCGCAGGCCGTATACCTGCAACCCGACGACTTGCTGCGTATCCAGCCAGCACAGTTGACAGCACCGCTGTAACTACAATCGATATAACCTCGAAAGGCACCAGTTCAACCGGTATTCTGCCCCACATCAGAGGGCTGAATGCACCCTGCCCGCCGATATCCCTGAAAAACAGCACGATCTCATTCAAGAATTCGGCAATAAAAAGGCCGCCGACCGTTCCGAAGAAAGCGCCGGCCAACCCGATAATAGCTCCCTCAAGTACAAAAACAAGCTGGACGGATGAAGGACTTGCTCCGATTGCCTTAAGCAAACCAAGCTCGTCGGTTCGCTCGATAACACTGCGGCGCAGGGACTGGAAAATATTTACACCGACCACAAGAAATACCATGCCGAGCAGCACCGTCATAAGGCTCTTCTCAAGCTGCAAAGCTCCAAAAATAGCCCGGTCGAAATCCCGCCACGACTGGATATTCAGATCCTTGTCTACAATATCCGCTATTTGCCGCGAAACCTCCCGGTCTGCGAAGCGATCATCCAGCTTGACCCCAAGCATCAACTCCTGGGCACCAAGATGCTCAAAAGCCTGTTCTATATGCACGAAGATATAGTTTCGATCAAACTCGTAGTACTCTGTTGAAAAGATACCGGCAACCAGATACTCGGACTCAATCGGTTGCAGGACACCCTTTCCCTCGAAATGGATTAGATGCACGGTATCCCCGACCCGGGAACCGAGACGCCGTGCCATATCCGCACCGATGACCACCTGATTATCCTGCAGCTGCAAGGTCCCGCTCTGCATATGCAGCTTCCCGGCTAATCCCGGGTCTCTCTCGCGAAGATCGGAGGGAATACCGCGCACCTGTACCCCGGCGGGCTCACGATAGGGCCCCTGAATAAGGGTCTGAACCTCTGCAAACGGCACCACGCTGCGAACGGCATCCATTTCCTCAATCCCTGCCGACCAGAAATCTGCTTCGGCATAGCTGAATCCATCAGCCGCACCAACCCGCAGATGATAAGAGCTGAGTTCGAGAATGTTTGATATAGTCGAAAACTGGAATCCGTTCATGACACCAAGCACAACAATCAGGGCGGTTACCCCGATTGCGATTCCGGAGATGGACAGGATTGTGGCTGCATTACTCTTTTCCCTGCGCTTGGAGCGAAGATAGCGGAATGCTATCCGCCACAGCCATCGCCTTCGGCGGCTATTCGTTATATCGACGGATTCGAACGACCTGTCCTTCATCTATCACCTCTTCTCTTATTCGGCGCAGTCCGTCGTAATACACTCGCAGACTCAACTCTCCATCATGGTACAGCTCTTGTACTTCGGTTGCATGCTCGATTTCGGCTGCAGTTTCAGCTTGAAGCATATCTGCACGGCGCCGTCGTTCCTGCAGCTCTCCGTCAAGATAGACACGTTCCTCAATCATTTGATCCCCGGAAAAAACAAACTCTGCAGTACGTACGGAATCATCCACAGTCTCCTGCGTTTCAACCCGTCGCCGCTGATCATCGTACCGCGACACGACTGTGCGCACAAGACTGCCATTCTCATAAAACTCTGCTGATTTCTCCAGTCCGTCGTCAAACTCGCGTCTCACACTGCGATCGGTCTCCGGATACTCGGTAACCGAAGTGAGCGGTTGAACGGCTTCACTATCTGCATATGTGTATCGGGTCAACTCTACAGCTTCATCATCGACATAGGACCGCTCCAGTTCCAGTCGTCCATGAATATCATAGCGTATAAGAATAGACCTTGCATTGGACATGGTATGCAGCTCATTCCGCAGCCCTTCATCGTAAAAGCCGTACTGGGATATTCGCACCCCGCCATCCGGATACACCCGCTCAATCATCCGCAGGACCCCGTCGATCCGATAGCTGTATGTGTCATGGTACAGTGAATCTCCGTCGGAATCTGTGCGGTTTCGCTCCTGAAGCAGATTATTATGATAATGCAGGCGTTCCATCCATTCAATCTCTCCGTCGGAATGGCTGATATCCAGCAGCAGATTACCGTCCTCTCGAAATACATGCAGATAATCCTTTGCTGCTCCCTCGGTACCGGAGGTGTAGTCAACCGCCGCCACCCGCAGCCGATCGCTTGAATCCCGTAATTCAATACGTTCGGCGACAGTTTCACCTTCCTGCACATACACCTGACGTATAGTATACAGGTTTTGCAGATTCAAACCGCCCGAGGCCTGCTCCATTGCTGCCTGACGGACCGGGGACGGCAGATAGCGTTCCCATCCTTCGCTTCCCTCGCTGCGGACGTGATAGGTACCGATGGCATAGGCAGCATTGCGGGCCTGCACCCAGCTTATGGACGGCCCCTGCATCCATACCGAATTCGAGGCATGCCACTCCAGGGTATGAGGCAACGGGATATCTTCGACTGCATATGCCGACAAAGCGGGGCATAGCAGCAGCGCCGCTATTACTGTTGTGCGGATGACGGAATCAGGCAAGCATCTCTCCAACATATTCCTCAATTGAGAAAGGACGCAGATCGCTGTAGGCCTCACCGGTACCCAGAAAGGCCACCGGAATCCCTAACGAGCGGCAAATCGGGACAGCGATACCGGCGCGAGCACTGGAATCATATTTCGACAATACTACAAAATCAACACCGACAGCCTCCTGAAATACCTCCGCCTGACGCAGGGCGTTCTGTCCGGTGGTGGAATCAACCACGAGTATGCGCGAAACCCTTGCATTCGGAGCTTTTCTTTCAATAATCCGATTCATTTTGGCCAGTTCCTCAACCAGATTCTTTTTGTTATGCATCCTTCCGGCGGTATCCGCAATCAGCAGCTGATCTCCGCGGGATTGAGCACTGTCCAGGGCATCATACAGCACTGCAGCGGAATCCGCCCCGTCACTTTGCGATACTACACGCACCTTGAGACGTTCTCCATGCAGCTCCAGCTGCCGGACCGCTGCCGCCCGGAAGGTATCTCCAGCTGCAAGGCTGATACGCTCAACACCGGCATGACTGCGGTACCACTCTACCATTTTGGCAATCGTGGTTGTTTTACCTACCCCGTTTACCCCCAGCACCAGAAAGATATGTAAATCTTCTCCGGCCACCTGCGGATAATCAGACAGAAGATGCTCGTGTAATATCTCCGCAGCGGCGGCGCGAAGCCTTTCCTCACCCTCAGTCCTTTTCACGCGCTTGTCGATTGCCGAAATAATCTCGTCGGTGGTGCGGGAACCGACATCACTGCTTAGCAGCAGCTCTTCGAGCTCCTCAATTGCCTCCGGGAAAGCCCCTCCACCGGTCATTTTACGAAAAATTGCACTGATGGCCGAGGTCTTCTTACGTTTGCGAAACAGCATTTTCAACTCCTGTTTGTTATTAGTACTCGCCGGTATGTTCAGCCTGCGCAAAGCGAATATAGCGCGCAAGCCGAAATACTGTATTGACCGCCAGGGCTACCGACACCCCCCGGAATGCATAATGCGATACCAGTACGCTCATCCCCCAGCGGGTCCGCTGCATGTCGGATGTCGGGTCCATGTTCGGCGGCAGAAGTGCGATCTGGTCGGCTGCAGCCCCGCTTAACACCCACAATGGAACAGACAGGGCAAACATTCCCAATGCATTATAGAAATCCTCCCGCGAGGCGGCAACCTCGTCCTCCAGGGAGAAGGACTCGAGCTGCAGTTCTGCGGAGACTTTTTCGTCGCCTGAATACAACGGCAGCATTCGCTCCCGGTAACCCTCACGGTGCAGACGCAGTATTTCCGCGCCGCTGTATACCTGCAGTTCAAGCGGCGCATACCCCTCGAACAGCGCGCCTCTGTATACCGTAACCCCGAATGGGGATATATCCAGTTCTGCGGCGGGTCGGCTGACATCCGGAATCTCCAGGTTCAGGCTGCTTGTTCCCGCGATTTCCCGTTCGAACTGATAAGAGTCACCTTCCCGGGTAACTACCGTAATTGTATACTCTCCCGGCGCCAGGTATATCGACTGATTCTGGGCAACCGTACGCCGCTCGGAAGCGATATCTACATAAACCGAGGCATCCTGATGGTTCTCGACATGAAACTCGGCAACCGCCAGGTCGCTGCCGGCAAGCCCCTCCAGCACCTGGTGAAGCATAACGGGAACTGAAGTACTGATATCCTCTTCGCGCAGTGTATCCTGATAGACCTGCACAGGTTCGACAAAATACCTGCCCTCTAAAACAATTTCGATTCGAAAATATTCTCCCAGGGAATGAATCCTTCCGGTCAGCAGTAAATCGGGACCACCGGGAAGCTCTTGTCCATGCTCATGCTCCGGATAGAGGAGTGTATTGCCGGGGGTAATTCGCTCGAGCGGTTTGACCCGTGCTACATCTATGATTGAAAGGGGCAGAGACTGCCATACCTGCAGGACATTCCGCTGCTCATTGAGGCGGTTGTGCAGATCCTCTCTCTTCTGCCGCACAGCACGCGACGAGTCGGTACTGAACAGCAGATCATCCAGTTCAGTGCGTGTCGTATTCACCTTGTTTGCGTTCAGGCGAATTGCCGATTCAATCCGGCTCTGCTGAATACGACTAATCTCCGCAGGGGATAAGCTCCTGTCCGGCAACTGCTGCGGCAGGCTCTGCCATAGCTGAGCAGGCAATGAAAAGGCAATTCGCTTGGCATCATCGCCCTCCGGAGAAGAAAACTCCGCAAAACCAATTCGCAGCTGTGGAATCTGATCCTCCGGCAGTTTAACGTCAAATCGCTCCGCCCTGGCCAGTATCCTGGCACGCTGGGCGTTGGAATCAAAACTGTCGGGAATATCCATATCAAACGGAGCGGAGAACAGCGTCGCTGGAGCCAAGGCCATGAGCAGCAGCAGAAAACCGTATCTCATGCACTGCTCCCCGATTCATCCGGGTCCAACGCAAGACTGATGGCCTGTGCAATACGTGCTTCGGTAAAGGGCTTGGGAACAAAGTCGATTGCCCCGAGACGAATGGCCTGAAAAATGAGCTCACTGTCCTTCACCGAGCTGCACATAATAACCCTGGCGTCCGGATCGTACTGTCTCAGCCATTTGAGAGATTCAATTCCATCCATCTCGGGCATCATGATATCCATGAAAACCAGATCCGGATTGTGATTCGCATATTGATGAAGCGCCAGGCGCCCGTTCTCGGCCTCGGCGACAACCCGTCCTCCCCATGACTCAACCGCCTCACGGACGGCGCGCCGGAAAAGGGGGAGGTCATCAACTACTATCACTGTCGGCGGTCTTTTCATCTCCATCCCCTGCTGCCCGGTCGGTATTTCCGGACTACATCTGCAAAAAACCCTCGATAAACTGATCAATATCGCCGTCCATGACCGCTTGCACATTGCCGGACTCAACCTTGGTTCGGTGGTCCTTCACCATGGTATACGGCTGGAATACATATGACCGTATCTGATTTCCCCACGAGATATCACGCTTTTCTCCGGCGGCAGCCTCTTTTTCCTGCTCGAGCTCTTCACGCCGCCTCTCGTAGAGTCGGGATTTCAATACCTTCATCGCATTGGCGCGATTCTTGTGCTGACTGCGTTCATTCTGGCACTGCACCACAACCCCGGTTTCAAGATGGGTTATCCGCACCGCCGAATCTGTTTTGTTGACATGCTGTCCACCAGCCCCGCTGGCGCGATATGTGTCTACCCGAATATCATCCGGATTTATCTCGATTTCTATATCGTCGTCGACGATTGGCGATACGAAAACCGATGCAAAGCTCGTATGCCGGCGCCCGCTGGAGTCAAACGGGGAAATACGGACCAAACGGTGCACTCCTTTCTCCGCCTTCAGGTAGCCGAAGGCATACATCCCGGTGACCTCAATGGTAACCGACTTGATACCGCCTTCAGCCTCCAGCAGATCAAGTACCACGGCAGAAAAACCGCGACGCTCAATCCATCGGGTATACATGCGGTACAGCATACTCACCCAGTCACAGGCTTCGGTGCCGCCGGCGCCGGCGTGGATGGTCAGAATTGCACCTGCATCGTCGTGGGGCTCACTTAATAATTCAACAATACGCAGCCGTTCATATTCCCTGGACAGAGAAGTAAACCAGCTGCGAATTTCTTCTTCCTGAGAGGGATCTCCCTCTTCCTTCGCCAGCTCAAGCAGCTCAAGGATATCTTCACTCTCCTGAAGCAAGCGTTTCCAGGGGGCTAGCTGATCCTGAAGGTTTTTCAGTTTCTGCATAGTCTTCTCGGCCGCCTCGCGGTCGTCCCACAGATTGGGATCCGCACTGCGCTGTTCGTATTCCGCTATCTCAGCTTCAATTGCATCCGGGTCAAAGATGCCTCCAGGATTGCAGGATATCTTCACGAAGGGCGTTAATCGGGGTATATAATTCTTCTATCATAGAGAGGAGTATAGCGATTCATGCCCGGATTGCAAAGGAGGCTTTACCAGTCCTCAGAAAAAACCGATACTATAAGGGCAATGAAAGCATCCACTACCCGACTAATCCGTAATTCTCTTTTGGCAATCATGATACTGCTGCCGGCAATCCTCCTTCCGGCACAACGTACTGTCGACACAATAGCGCAGGTGCAGTCCCCTCCTTCGCAAAGCACAGCAGACAGTGAGGTATTTTTTCCTTTTATCTCCAGCCTGCGAATTGCCACTCGTGCAGAAGAGGTGCGCCTTTCCTGGCGGGACGTGCCGAATTACGACGGCAATTACCATCTGTTCAGACACACGAACACCATACATGAGCAGAACCTGCAGGATGCCGTCAGGATCGCTGCTGTACCGCAGGGTGAAGAGGAATACACAGACACTCCACCGGAGCCGGGTGAATTCTATTATGCGGTGCTGACCGAGAAGCGGGACGGGTCTCCACTGGCTGTCTTTATCCCCTTCAGGAATCAGACGGTACAGCCTGTTCAGGTGGATTTTACGGCACCCGTTCAGGCAGCAGTCACTGGACTGACGATTACCCAGGAGTCGGATCGGGTGATCCTGGAGTTCAATGCATCAACGGAGGATCGCTCATTAGCCGTTGTACGCTCGACGGAACCGATACGCAGTTCGGATGATGCGGGCGAAGCAACCCTCATTGATCTTATCGAGGGCGGACAGCGTCGCGTGATTGATGTACCCCCATTGGGGGTTTCATATTACTATGGTGTTTTTGATGCACAGACAATCGGCACCGACGATTTACGGATCGAAATCGGGGAAAATGTCAGCGAACAGGCGATAGCCCTTCCGCTGCCAGAATTGCCTGATGAAGCCCCTCCTTCTATAGCCGAGCCGGAACCGGAAGTACCTGAGGAGCCGGTTCCTGATGAGACACCGGTTCCTGATGAGCCGACCATTACCGGTGCTCCGCAGATTACCCGAACGGGGTCGACGGGACAACAGAGCCGATCGAACCCGCTTCCGCTGCTGCAGTCGCGTTTCAGCGTGCTTCAGGATGCACAGATTGACAGCTTCCCGGTCACCATCCCTCGTCGCCGGCAGATTGCCGACGCCACCCGGGAAGCGATACACCGAATTCAGGAGAATATTCCGCCGGCCGCCGATATGGTTCTCCCCGAGCCCCACATCCTGAATGGTGATAATGCCATGTCTCTGAGCTCTACCCGTTTGCGAGAAATAGTGGAGGGCAGTTTTTCCAATGAACGCTGGAATCAGGCGTATGCGGAGCTTACTGAATTACTGGCTTCTCCAATTTCCCGCGAGCTGGAGCAGCATGCCCGATTCTATCGGGGACAGTCCCTCTTTTTTCTGGAATACTATCAGGAGGCTTTTCTGGAATTGCTTACGGTTCGCGAAAGCTTCTATGCAGAGGCAGCACCATTTATCGATACATCACTGCAGTTACTGCAGGAGTCAGCTGGAGAGCTGTAAAGAGATCGATGTACTCCAGCTTTCACCCGGGCTGAGCCTCAGCTCCCAGCGTGGCAGGACGGTACATCCCTGATGGGTTATGGTTGTTTTTCCGTCATAATACAGGTTTTGCGTTCGGATCGGATTTCCCCACACGGTGGAAACCCTGTCCAGAACGATGGATACAGTCTGCTGGACTGCCTGATGATGGAATTGAATCCGGGAGAAATCCCCGTGATATCGATGCTCCGGTGCAACCTCTTCTGTGGCATGTGCATCCCGACTCCCCCAAACACGCAGCGCTGTCGGGCGAAGGTCGGGAAACGACAGATTGATCTCCGGCATAAACACCCGTTTAATCTCCTGCTCACCGATATTGGTAATAAAATACTGGACGGTTATCGCTTGTTTGGAAAAGCTGTAGGATTTTGTCAAACCGATATTCCCGAGACCGGCCCCCACAGGCCCTTCGATCTCGAGCGTCAGCTGATACTGATCCCGGTTGAGTTCACGCACCCGATACGGCTCCAAATGAAACCTGCTGCTGCCGTCGGGCACACCGGTCTCGAACTCCTGCTGGGTAGCCTCAGGAGCTACAAAATGATCCAAAAAAGCCGTACGGCTGTAGGTATCGTATCCGAACGCAATTGCATCCTCGGAATGATATACCTCGGGATGCCGCGCCATGGTATTGATATAATTCTGCTGGGTTTTCATGCTATCAAGTTCGAACAGCGATCCCCCGATTGCATGAATATAGCTGTTAACCGCCACCCCCTGGTAGAGATATTCCTCTACCCCGTCCATATCAAAATCCAGGCTGATGATTGAAGGCTTGAAGATTCCACGTTCACGTGCCATCTTTTCGGCCTGAATAAGCGATCGATACAGTTCGCTGCGGGTAGTACAGGAATATATTCCCGGTCCGCGTCCATGCCAGTATGCACTATGGTGCTGACCCCGCCACAACTCCTCTCGCGCAGTCTGTTTTCGCTGTTTGTCGCCACGTATCTGATTTACCAGAATATGCGTATACTGCATCTTGGCATACAGTCGTGATATCTCGGGGTAACGAATGAGGAAATTCCGGAAGAACCCGCCGCCAAGCGAGACCCCATGAAGATCTTCAGTAGAAAGCAGGTCTTCGGCCTGGCGGTGATCACGCTGCGACTGAGGATCCTGCGCCCAGCGATGCATCTCGCCAATACTCGAACATGGAAAGTATGCCCGCTGGCGCCGTGAATACGCACGCAGATAACGAAACGGAAGGACCGAGTCCACCGAACCGTTTTCTACCGCAGCGATAATAGCCTCAATATCTTCAACCCGAACGGTTTCACCTGGTATGATACGTGTAAACAGTCGGTGATGTTGATCGGCAGGACTGCGCAAAGCATGTTCAGGCAGAAGAGATCCGTTTTTTCCATGATGCACCGGAAATACAATCAGGGTTTTGCCCTGATCCTCGGTAACCGCAGGCATATACAGCTGATCACCGCGCAAACCGGCTCGCATAAACTGCGATTCCTCAAGGAAGGTATATTCCATCCCGCTGCTGCAGAGACTGGAGGTCAGGCCGGGTTCCCAAACCATTTCAGGTATCCAGCATCCGCGAGGCCTGCGACCGAATTGCTTCCGCAGCATCGTAGTCATGAGCTCTATTTGCCCAACCCTGTCCTGACGCGGAATCATGGAAAGTATTGGTTCATAAAAACCGCCGCCGATTACCTCAATCTGACGCCGGCCTACCATCTCGGAAAGAACATCCAGAAACTCGGAGTGGTGGGAAGACAGCCAGTCCAGCAGGGTTCCGCAGTAATAGACTGCAGCCTGCACCTGGGGATGCGTGTACAGATGCTGGAGAAACGGCTTGTACGAGGATTGATAGTACTCCTCCAGCACGGATTCCGGAGTACCTACCGGTAGAGAATTATATGTTCCGAAAATAAGTTTGTTTTTCATCAACACTAACCGGCTGGTTATCTCTCCTCTTCAATAGTATATTCAGCCTATGCGGCGGCGCCTGATTTTGCAACGACTGCGCGCGGAATTCTGAAGGAAAATCGCATGCGCGGCAGGGGAATACCAATCAGTAGAGCCAACCCTGTTAACAGCATAGTCCAGGCAATAGCCCTGACATCAAAAAATACCGATTCCACGGTATCAACATGATACATTCTGCCAACACCCTGACGTCGAAGCAGATTCTCGATATTGTCAGGTCCACCCCGCTGCACTGTATCGGAAAACCATTCCTGCGTAAACCGAATCCTTGTTTCTTCATGTGCAACGAACCTCTGCCCATCCCGAACCGCAGCATACAGACGTACCTCTTCATCAATTGTCGGATATCCGTAGGAACGTCCGTATGCATACCCCTCCTGGTATGCACGATGCGAAAGAAAGTCTCCAAGGTGGGGCAGCCGCTCGGAATCCTCCTGTAAATCACCTGTTTGCGCGATGAGTTCGTCAATACTGCCGGCATCATATTCCTCTACCGGCTGGGGGAGCTTGAGGGCTTGCCAGCCCGGTCGGCCGTTGGTGCCATCCCCTAATACTGCGGAAAAGATAATTCCCGCGGCAAGTACAAGTATAAACGGAGCGCTGTCCAGGAGGGCATATCCGGATGCCCTTTTCGGCAGCAGCGATAGCGGAACGAAAAGCCGATGATCCCGCCGGTACTCCTGGAGATGAACCCAGTTCCATGCCAGAACAGATACCCCTGTCTTCACCAGCAGCCCCAGGAGAACCACGAAAAAAAGTATCCATTCCCGGCTGTAAAATCCTATTCCAAGCGGAAGCAGAACAAGCAGCAGCAGTCCGGCGGTCAGCATCCGGCGCCTAGGACGATCCCACATAACCATGTCGGGATGATGTAAAACAGAGCGAAGCCGGTTAATAACCCGAGCAAAAATTCGCAGCCAGATCAGGAATGCGGTTGCAAGGGCACAGAATACTACCGGATTTCCTGCAGGAGCGGTAACCAGCAGCGGAACGCTTGCCAGCATAACCCAAAACCACTGTCGCCCTGCCCGCGCAATACCCCAGGCTGCAATCACGGCACCCATCCCAAAAATCATTAAATGTACCCAAACCGGCAGTTGCCGATTGCTGGTATAGAGAATTCCGTCCGGATGCGTGTTCTCCAATTCTGTCAAATGCCGGTTTACCTGCTGCTCGGACTGGTTAACAGGAGAATAATAGACAATCTCCCAATTCGGGTGCGAAGGAGCATGAAAAAAACGCTGCACACTGCGAAGGTACGGATCATAACGGGGATCCTCCTCCATGAGTCGATCGTCGAGTGCTGCAACCGGTATCTCCTCCATTGAACCAAAAACCGTAAACGATACCAGACTGCTGCGCGCACTGATTACCGTTTCATCCGCTTCCCGGAGCATAAGCTGTTCAGGGGGAACGGGCAATCTGTCTCGCTGCACAAGCACAGGATATACATGATCCCATCCCATGCGCGGGTTTTCCTCCGGTTCCGGGGTAAGCAGCATCAATGCCAGACTCCCCAGTATCGCGGTGAGAAGCATACCAATGAGCTGTAAAATACGTTTGCGAAGGGTTCGGGGATCCATATGCCCCCCCTACAAGAAACGGAATGCAATAGCCATGAAAAAGCCGATAAATGCCCCGACTGAGACCTCGGCAGGGGTATGGCCATTGATTTCACGAACGGGCTGAAAGGGGATTCCATGACGTTCTTGCAGTTCCCGCCCCAGACGATTTAAACTCTGCGCCTGACGCCCGGCAGCAAGCCGGACCCCCATGGCATCCCGAATAACCAGTCCTCCATAGAAAAAAGCAAACAGAAAAAGGCCGGTATTAAATCCGTATGTCAAACCCGTCGACAAAGCCAGCGAGGTTACCATGGAGGAATGGGATGACGGCATTCCTCCGGTCTTCCAGAATACGGTAACCATGAGATCACGGGTG
>CAZANF010000027.1:0-17700 GCA_964486425.1 uncultured Spirochaeta sp.
TCCCCTGTATGCCCCTAAAGCTGTACACGGCTGGACCTTTACTGCTTCGTCCGAAGCCTATACCGATGGTATCCTTCAGGCGATAGAAAACGGAGATGAACTATTTGAGGTAAGCGATCCGGACTATGACTTCCAGACCCTTGAAACCGTAGACAAGCGTATCTTCATGCCGCTGCGGGCCGGTGGATTCTACCGCTACGAGGGTCTGCCGCTGATCGACCTTATCGGTCACGGTGCAATTGTATTTGCAGATCCCTTCCGGATAAACGGGGGAATACAGATAGAGGGTTCAAGCTTTCCGCTGTCAATCCTGTCGGCCGGAATCGCTCATGACGAGATCGCATGGCGCAGTACATTGGGAATGCGTATGAACCTGCACCTGCTTGAATTGGGGATCCAGGCAAGCTTAAGCAGCTCCGAGTTCCTGGGCATGTTCTCCACCCGCGGGTTTGCACTCAACCTGACCGGATCGATCGGATTCTGAAGTAACGGATGAGTCCGGCAGTGATGCCGGACGCTAATCCACACATCGTACGGAGGTGATTTCCATTGTGGCGGCATTCAGCGCACTCAGGCGATCGCCTCCCCCGCAATTTGTATCCAGCCCATAGAACGGCGGCTTGTACAAGCCGCCGAGTTTTGCCCAGTGACCAAAGCATACCTTGTACCTCGGGTGCGGAAAGCGGCGCGCATAGCGTTCATACCAAGGCAGAAACCTGCCATGGCTGGAATCCTGCAGCCTTTGTTCTGCCTTGCTGCCCACAGGGATCACTCCGCGACTGTCACAGATTCGCAGCTGAGTCAGGCTGTTAAGGGTATACGCAGCCTGATCATGGGAAAGATAGTTCCAGCGGCTGTGATATACCGGGCGAACCAGGGTGCCTTCCCGGACGACCGCCTCCAGCATTCCGCGGTACACACGGGGTCAAGAGCTCTGAAGGCGAGCAGCTGCGAATCCTGCCCTCAGCTGAAGCTCTATCATACCCCAGAACGGGGGTATTCCGGCATGGACCACACATATCCTCTGCCTTCGATGCACGAGTACCAGCGGGCGTTTGCGCAGATACTCAATTACGCGGTCGGATGCCGGGTGACGAAGCATCGCCTCGAACCTGTCGCTGCTCCGTGCCGTCAGACCGCCATGGGCGCAGGCCAGAAAATACAAGTCATGATTGCCCAGTATGCTGTCTGCCGCTGTTCCCAGGCTTCGTACAAACTCAACTGTCTCGATAGACTGCTCACCCCGGTTCACCAGGTCGCCGACAAAGATGAGTTTGTCGTGATTGGGTGAGAATCCCAGTTTTTTACAGAGCTTGTGCAGGGTTTCAAGCCTGCCGTGCACGTCTCCGACTATATATTCTGCCATATCTGCCTTTGCTATTCAGGATCTCGCACTTGCATAACGGATAATTACCCGTCATCATGATTCTACCTGTGAGCATACCAGAACGCAACCACACCACCCGTTTCTCCCGGATTTCCCGGAACCTGCTTGTACTGCTGTGCCTGCTGCTGCCCGCCGCCAACAGTGCGGGAATAGATTATCTGAAGAACTATGTCCGGCCGCCTGTCGAGGGAAACTTGTCTTTCGACCTCTATAGCGAGATGCGGTACGGTGTCCTCAAGGAGTATGTATACTCGTCATCCGCGGAGGATGCTGAACTGCTGAGCCGACTGGATTGGGAGGTACAGCCGTCCTTCGCTGCAGGCATGCATGCCGAACTCACCCTGCCGTACAGGCTGTTTATCGGCGGGAAGGCCGCTATCGCCCTGCCGATGCGATCCGGCAGTATGGTAAACCGCGACTGGATCTCGGGTAATCCCCCATTGAGCAACGATGACCCTGATTCCCCGACCCACTACTCCGAGCATAATGCTCACTTGACCGAAGGGTATGCCGCAGATGTATATATAGGATACTCGTTTCACGGCCGGCACTGGTCAATTGAACCGGCTGCCGGGTTTCAGGCCTGGTTTTACGATTTCGACGGCAGAGACGGTTTCTATCTGTACCCTTACAAATCAGGGGTTTTTGAAGGATCGGTCATAACCTATCAGCAATTGTACTATATGCCGTATGTACGATCCCGGATATCGCTCAGGCTGCCGCCGCGGCTGCAGCTGCAGTTCACGGCCGCGTACAGCCCCCTCACTGCGGTGGATGCCCTTGATCATCATATCCTCAGGAATACAAAATTTTACGATTCTCCACGCTGCGGCACTATGCTGGAATCACATCTGAGGATCTCGCTGCAGGCAAGTGAGCCGCTGTCTGTCTGGCTTTCAATCGGCGGCAGCATAGTTCCGCCGTTTCGCGGGGACACAGATACTCTGAATACCGTCACCGGGGCTGAATCATCTTCCACTAACGGCGGAGGGGCATCGCTGCAGCTGCTGCACATATCCGCCGGGATTCGCCTGAAGACCAGGCTCTGGGACACAAACTGAGCACCAGGGACAGTCCCCTAACCATAACCATTACTGCTGCTCTACCAGACGTACGATATCCAGAATAAACGAGATTCCACCGTCGCCCAGCAGTGTGGTTCCGCTGATCTCCGGCGCGGTGCGAACCGCGGTATTCAGGGGCTTTATTACCGCCTGGGTTTGCCCCACAATCTGATCAACCACAATCCCAACCGCCTGCCCGGTAACGGAGGTAACCACCACATGCGCAATCTCCGGCGTGGTTCCGGGAAGCGAGAAGTGTTTCCGCAGATCAGGTACGAAAGCGGCTTGCCGTTATAATTCGAGATGCGCTTGCGTGCCTGCAGTACCTGCGGGGCATCGCGCAGGATGAAACCTTCATCCACATCGCTCAAGTGGATGGTAAAATGCTCCTGACCGACACGTACCAGCAGGCTGTCGATGATTGCCAGGGTGAGCGGCAGACGGATGCAGAAGCGCGTGCCCTTTCCCGGCGAGCTCTCCAACGACAGCTGCCCGGACAGGGCCTCCACCTCCTGCTTGACCACGTCCATGCCCACACCGCGGCCTGACAATGAGGAGACGGCCTCACTGGTCGAAAATCCCGGAGCCGTCAGAATGGACAATACATCAGCCGGTTCCAGCCCGTCATTCTCCTGCAATACCCCGCGCTCTACCGCCTTTTGCCGCACCTTCTCTACCTGGATGCCGGCGCCGTCATCGGCGATATCAATCTGCACCTGTGACCCGACATAGCGAGCCGACAGACGTACAGTGCCGTGAGCGGGTTTTCCGGCGGCTGTACGCTGAGCAGGGGTCTCGATACCGTGATCCGCACAGTTGCGAATAAGATGTACCAGGCCGCCTTTCAGCTGATCAATGACCCGCTTGTCCATCTCGGTCTCGCCGCCCTGGATTTCCAGCTGCAGCTGCTTGCCGGTTTCGTGAGAGAGATCACGGATCAGACGGCGGAACCCGATAAAGGTATCATTCACCGGCACAAGCCGCATGCCCATTATCCCCTCTCGCAGGTCTGCAACAAGCAATTCAAGGGCCTCTACCGCGTTCATGAGCTGGGAATCCTGCAGGGTCTTTGCTCTCCTGCTGATCCGTGCCTGCAGGGTTACCATTTCTCCAACCAGGTTTACGGCGTTATCAACCTTTCCACCGGGAATGCGCAGGCTTGCATCGGCCTCACGGTGCTTCGCGGACTGTTCGCGAACAAATTGCTGTTCCTGCAGGGCGTTCTCCACATCCTGCTCGGCTACGTATCCCTTTGAAACCGCCAGCTCCCCGATGCGCAGGTACTTCTTCTGTTCGGCCAGGATACGTTCCATCTGCCGACTGTTCAATCCGTAACGCTGCTGGAGAATCTCGCCCAGCCGCGGGAGTCCCTGTTCATCATCCCCGTCCACCGCAATCCTGCGAATGCGCAGTTCTGCATTATGCTCGACAAAGAGGAATACATCCCGAATTTCCTGCTCGGATACCTTTCCTGCCAGCAGAATATCAAATGAAGTATAGCACTGAGCCGGATCCATCTGCTCAAAATCAGGCATACTGGAATCGTTGGCCGTGATATTCAGCACCCCCAGCCCGCTCAGCTCCTTAAACAGAAGCATGGGTCTGGAACCATGCAGCATGAGCTGCGGGTCCGGATAAAAGTAGATATGAAAATAGTGAAATCCGGAATCGTCTGCCGGTTGTTCCGGCTTGTCCGCACCAGAGGACGGAGCGTTTTCAGCTGTTCCTTTTTTGCTGCCATTCTGCCGCCCGGGGCTATTCAACAGCTCTTCCCATGCCGCAGTATCAGGGGGGATCCCGGCATCCTCCAGCATCTGCTTCAGCCGGTCGATGCCGCGCAGGGTAAGATCAATAAGCTGTCTGGATACCGGCAGGCTTCCGGAACGCAGCAGGTCGAATATGCTCTCCATAGCATGTGCCTGCCGGGACAGATTGTCATACCCGAACATCCCGCCCGAGCCCTTCATGGTATGTATACCCCGGAACATTTGATTAATCAGCTCTGTATCTTCCGGATGCTGCTCCAGGGAAACGACATCCTGTTCCAGCTGGGTAAGAATCTCGTTGGTCTCATCTATGAAAACGCGATTGGAAAAATCCATCTCAGTTAACCCGATTTCGCATTACTCGTTATGCGATGGCCGTACCCGGCCAGTTCAGCGGCTTCACGAACGGCATCTCCCAGCCGACGCGAGGTATCCAGGGTGAGCCCCTTCTCCCCGGCAGATTTACGGGCGGCCACCAGCAGCTGCACCAGCGCAAAATCCGCTTCCTGTACCCCGCGGGTATCTATGCAGATATTCTTCCCGCGCAGTACCGGTATGAGCGCACGATGCAGCTCTCCAATCTGCTGTATGCCGAGGCTTCCGGAGAGTTTTACCACGGTAACCACATCCCCGCGATGGGTCTCCTCGAAGATTTCTACCGCCACTCAGAACTCCTCGAAGTCGGCATCATCCGGATACTCAGCCGGTCTCTGTGACAGGGTAATGCCCGTCTGTTTAACAGGGGGTTTTGCAGGTCTTGCCGGACGGTTCGACCGCGATGCCCCGCTTCGCCGGCCGGTCTCCGTCGCAACGGGTTTTTCACTCTGCCGACCGGACCCGTGCGCGGCATTCGCCTGCATCCGCTTGCCGGCTTGCTGTTCTGCGGTAAACTGCGGCAGCGCAGCTGCCTGCCGGGCGATCTGGAAGAAGGCAATGACATCCTCCAGTTGTTTCGCCTGCGCAGACAGCTCTTCGGCAGTCGAAGCCATCTGTTCGGTCTGGCTTGACTGCTGCTCACTGGTGCTTGCAACCTCCTCTGCGGATGCAGAGGTCTGCTGCACTACCTGATCCAGCTGGGAAATTGCGGAGTTCACCTGCCCGGCGCCGGAATTCATCTCGCGGCTGGAGGCGCTTATCTCCTGCACCAGTTCCGCAGTCCGGCGAATCTGCGGAACCAATCCCTCCAGCATCTTGCCGGCCTCCTCGGCTATCTGGACCGAATGAATGGACAGACTGCTTATCTCACCGGCTGCCGTCGAAGAGTTTTCGGCGAGCTTGCGCACCTGGGCAGCGACAACAGCGAAGCCCTTGCCATGCTCGCCGGCGCGGGCCGCCTCAATCGCCGCATTCAGCGACAGCATATTGGTTTCGCGGGCAATATCCTCGATGATGGCGATTTTTTCGGCTATCTGCTTCATTGCGGTCACGGTCTCCCCAACCGCCTTACCGCCCCGCTCGGCCTCGTCCGCCGACTGAATTGCGATCTTTTCCGTCGCTTGCGCATTATCCGCACTCTGCTGAATATTCGCAGCCATCTGCTCCATGGAAGCGGAAACCTGCTGAACCGATGCAGCCTGCTGACTGGTCCCCTGGCTGAGCTCCTGGGCGGTTGAGGAAAGCTGTTCCGATCCATTGGATATCTGCTGTGCGGCATCGCTCATCTCGCCGCTGCCGGTTGTGACATACTGAGCCGACTGCTGGATACTGTGGACCACATCCGTGAGCTGCTCCTGCATGGTATCCAGAGCCTGTGCCAGGGTGCCGATCTCGTCCCTCCGCTGCAGGGATTCCTCCGGTATCGCCCGGGTAAGATCCCCCCGGGATATCGTCTGGGCCTGTAGTACAGCCTCGATAATCGGCCGGGCGGTAAGGTTGGCAACCACCAGGGAGGCAACAAGTATACCCGCAAGAGTTACGAGTACCAGAACAAGAATAATCCAGGTGAGCTGATATACAGCCGCATTCATGTCCGAATATGGAATATCGTACACAACCGACCAGCCGGGAGAGGAGGGCACCGGCGAGAAAATGGCATGCATCAGGCTGCCGTCCCGGTGCTGATAGTCCAGCATACCGGACTGTCCCTGTACAATTGCCCGGCCTACATCAATCAAGCCCTCATGCTCTTCTGCCTCCAGCAGGTTCAACTGCATACGAATTCCAGGATCGGGGTGAGCAGCAACAAGGCCGTTGCCATCCACAATATACCCGATTCCCTCCTCACCAAAGCGCATCCCCGCGATTACCTCACTGAGTATATCCATGGTGATAATCGCGCCAACAAGCCCGATAACCTCACCCTGAAAATCACGCACCGAGTGCGCCACTACGATAATATCCGAATCGCTTGAAACACTCTCAAGAGCATTACTGATTGCCAGATCCTCACCCTGGTTGATGATTTCCTGAAAATATTCGCGCGAGGATATATCTCCTTCTACCCCCAGACTGGTGGCATATGTGCCTGTCGGCTGTGCAAAAAAGACAGATTCGTATTCCGGGTTCAGGGTTTCCTGTCTCCCCTCAAGATACTCGCTTGTAGCCTCAAAATCGTTCTCACGGATAACATTCAGGTTACTGAGTCCACGGACCTCATTAATATGGCCGTCCAGCCATCGGCCGACCTCGGCGCCGCGAGCCTCTACAATCTCCAGGGCAAGCTCATTCACCGTGGACTGCTGTACACCGCCGACCTGCCAGATAATGACTCCCGCGAGCAGCAGCAGCAGTAAGGTTGAAACTCCGCCGAACAGGACAACCAGTCTCCCTCGTAAGGTCTTGAATCCGCGCATAGCAATCTCCTATCAATCCCATAGTACGGGCATATAGTTAAGTATAAAGGATGCGCAGGCCAATCGCAAAATTCAATCCCAGTTGTAGCGGCACAGCTCAATCACCTGAACGCGGCTCTCCACCCCGAGTTTTTCGAAGATTGAACGCATCTGGACACGTACCGTACTGAGCGATTTGTTCAGCAAATCCGCAATATCCGCATCCGAGCACTGACGCTCAACCAGTACACGTATCACCTCTGTTTCCGCCGGGGATATCCCACGCTCTGCCAAAGGAAACGGCTGCATCTCCTTTCTCACCTTATTCAGCTGCTGCTCCAGTTCAGAAACCCGATGCAGATACCGCTCCCGCTCAGCTTCAATCACCTGGGCCTTCTGACTCAAGGTATGCAGACGCCGCAATGTGTCGGAGAAGCAGATTCGCTGCAGATAGGATTTCAGAGTATCCCGATACAGAATTGCCCCGACGGCGATAATAAAGGCATCAAATACCACGATATTTACCGCACTCACCCAGGTTAACTCCTGGGTTCCACGGGCTATTCCGATGCTGATTGCAATGAAGGCTGCCAGCAAAACTCCGAGTGAGGCGATTATGAGGGGCCGGCCTTGGAGTACTCTATACTGCACAGCCATTACCCAGCTGAGCAGCAAGAACGAATGTCCGTAGATTCCCTCCGGATATTCCTCTAATGCAATCAGCCCAAACCCAAAAACCAGTACGGTCTGGAGAATTTGCGCAAAGTGAAGGCTGAAGGCTTGGGCAACAAGCAGAATACCGGCCGCCACAGCCGGTAAAATCACCGTAATAGTGGCCAGGTCAGGTAATCGACCGCCTTTGACAAACAGGATGTTGGTTATATTGAGAGCAGCTGCGCCTATGCCGACTGCAGCCGCCAGTATCCCAATGATGTGTACACTGTTCTTCATATGAGCAGTGTACTATGCTTATCTGCCGCGAACCAAGCTTTTTGTTTCAGTCCAGAAAGACTGCGGGCTCACGGCATCCTCATAGCTGAACACCGCGTCCATCTCGGGACAGGATATCGAGGACAGAATTCCAGCATAGTGATTATGCAGTTTCTCCCAATCCCATGCCCCGCTGTTGAACGGATTGTATATTCCTATCTGATCATCATATTTTCGGTCCCGATTATATCCGGCAGCCATGAACAGGGTCACCAGCGCACGGTGGCGCTTCAGGACGAGGGAATCTCCTCCGGTATGGGTAAACAGCCGCTGCAGCCGCTTTTCGGGATACTCATCATACCGCGGATCCGCATCCGCAAGATGTTCAGCTCCCCTGCAGGCAACCATATTACTGGAGATATGATCAATCGCCGTAAACATGGGCTGTTCGCATCCTGCATGAAAGGGAGTGAAAGCCAGCAGCCGTGAAAATTTATGCTCGAATAACCTGTTCTGCTCCTGGTTATCCAGACGGAACGAGTACCCGAGTGCCATAACAATGCCGCGCCATACTGAATCGGAAAATATCATATTGCCTCCTCCCGCGATTCTGCATTGGATTCCAATCGGATACCATAATCAGATATAACTATCATTTGTCTGCACCAATTCCCCGGCTCCTCCCCGGCAAAGCCCTGGTTTCCCCCGATTTCGGCTATTCTCTGCATCGGGACATCAGTATAGTAAAGGATATATGGTGTATACTTTGTTGGGCTTCCTGCGTTCACTGCGGCTAACCATCGGTCTGTTCATCGGACTGGCGGTGCTCTTCGCAGCAAGCGCGCTTCCCGGAACCGACCCGGTTATCGGGTCGCCGGTGTTCTGGATTCTGCTTGCGCTGCTTGGAGCAAATACCGCAGCGTGTACCATTACCGTGCTGTGGCGCCGCCCGCCGACAAAACTGCTGCGCTGGGGCCCGCATCTTATCCATATCGGACTGCTCTTCCTCCTGGCCGGGCTCAGCCTGAGCCAGCTCATGCGTTATGAAGAGAGCATTACCCTCGAACCGGGACAGACCCAGAATCTGGAAGCCGGGATATCCATCCACCTGGAAGAGGCCCGCGAAATTCACAATGAACAGGGCGATCTGGTCAACTGGGAGAGTCGTGTCCGCATCCGGCAGCCCGGCAGGGAGATATGGACCGGCACCACCGCGGTAAACCAGCCTTTACGCATATATCCGTTTCATCTGTTTCAGACCGATTTCGAACAACGCCCGGCAGTGCAGTTCAAACCGGCCGCCGGGACACAAACCGCAGGCTCTTCTCCTGCCGGCATGGAGGTAATGCTGGCCATAAACGAGGGCTATCGCGAGGGGGATACCTTCTGGGTGCTGACCAGTGATGCAGAGGGATCATCCGAACAGCAGCTCGGGCTGCAGGATTTCTTTTTCCTGGGGTATAATGACGGGGTACTGGTGGGCCGCCGAACCTTAGAAGAGGGAGCAGCCATACTTGGAATCGAACCAGATGATACCGGGATCAAAATACTGAGCGGTATGCGACTGGGATACGATCCGGGTGCGTTGCCTGCCGCTGCAGGAGCACTGCTTCTGGGGCTTGGGGTAACCCTGTATGGAATAGAACGATATCGGCGTACAATCGCCGGAGGAAGGAGGCAAGAATGATACAGGTACTAATCGCGGGTGCCGGAATAAGCACCGTTGCAGGAATTGCCAGGGCCGCTGGGGTTTTCGGGGCTCGAGGGCGATGGATATCATATATTACCCGTCTGGAGGTAATCGTTCCCCTGCTCGGAATTACCTACTTGATAATCCGAAGCATTATGGCCGGGTTCCCCGCCCTTGCCGGAACAGACGTGGTCCTGGTGATACTGGGCATAGTGGTTCTGCCTGCAGTTGAGCTGACCACCAGACGCAGCACTACGGATGTGCGCGAAGTACTCAAGCTGTGGGCGGCTGCCGCTGCTGCAGGGCTTGTCCTTGTCGCTCTCTTTCCCGGAATAGCAACCGCCACAGCCGCGCCGGTGCCGGCATTGCGCTCCGCCTGGCCGGTGCTGCATGTCGGTACGACCATGGCCGGGGAGGCCTCCTTCCTGGTGGGAGCCGGAGCAGCTACCGCTTCCCTGCTTTCACGCAATCGGAAAGGAAGGCTGCAAACCGACAGGGAGATTCAGTTCTTCCGGGTTTCAAGTGCGGCAATCAGCGTCGGCTATCCGCTGTTTACCCTGGGCGCGTTAGTTTTCGGATCGCTGTGGGCCTTTCGCGCATGGGGCCGATACTGGGCATGGGATCCGAAAGAGGTTTGGGCACTTATTACCTGGCTTGTGTACACCCTGTATCTTCATCTTCAGTTGATGCGAGGCGGCAGCCGCAGTGCAGAAGCCGCAACAGAGGCGAATGCAGGCCGGGCAAATCATCGCGTCCTGCTGAACATTATTGCAATCGTCGGTATTCTGCTGGCTCTTTTCACTTTTGCCGGGGTGAATCTGCTTTTCGAGAGCATACACAGCTACTAGGATATTGGAGATCTGCTGAAGTATAGCGTAGAATGTATGTATGAACTTCGGAACCAGAATAGTTTTAATTGTTGTCGTCGTCTTTGTTGCCACCATCACAGTCACCCTGATTATGTCCGGCCGGCAGATTCAAAGTCAGGCGATGCAGGGCATTACCGAGCAGGCCAGAGGGGTTTCACTAGTTTCTGAAGAGATTCGCGATTCCGTTTCTTCACTGTGGGCAAATCAGGTGATTGATCAGGACAGGCTGTTTGCAGAGGCCGAGGAGGCCATGCAAGGGGTACGCACCACCGAGGAACGTCTCCAGGTTTCCCAAAATCTTCGTATGTATCAGGCCATCCCGATTGTTGCCAGCTGGCAATCTATAGAAGCAAATGCCGCCGAGCTGGGGTTCGAGTTCAAGGTAATCTCGAATGAACCGCGCAACCCCCGCAACCTGGCCGAAGGTCGTGAAGCAGAGCTGCTTGAGCAGATGAGCCGGGATGGGATCCTTTCCTATCATGAGGTTGATGAGGAATTGAACGCAGTGCGTTTTATTCGCTTGATAAACGTGCAGGACGGATGTCTTTTGTGCCATGGGGATGGAGATACCGATGTCCTCGGATTCCCTATGGAAGGCATGCAGATCGGGGACCTGCGCGGCGGATTCCACTATCTGTTTCCCCTGGATCAGATGCAGTCGGATGTTCGCGTAACTGTTGCATCAATCAGCGGGACGGCATTGCTGATCCTTGCCGTTGCATCGCTGTTTATCTACTCCCTGGTGAACCGCCTGGCAATCCTCCCCATCCGGCGTCTTCGCGGTTATGCAGAGGCCATAGCCGATGGAAATCTTCGGATACAGATTGATGATGCTAAACTCACCTCCGGCCGGGACGACATCAGCCTGCTCGCACTCAGCATGCAGCGCATGGTCCATTCGCTGCAGGGGATTGTGGGCCAGGTCAAGCAGGCAACCACGGCGGTTAATCGCGAGGGCAAGGACATTCGCTCCAGTTCACAGGAGCTTTCAAGCGGATCGACAGAGCAGGCCGCATCTGTCGAGGAGATATCGTCCTCTATGGAGGAAACTGCAGCCGGTATTCAGCAGAACTCCGACAACGCCCAGCAAACACGGCGGATAGCGGTGCAGGTTGCCGAGGATGCAGAAGAGGGCGGACGGGCTGTAGAGCAGACCGTTAAGGCCATGCGCGAGATTGTAGACCGGATCAGTGTTATTCAGGAGATTGCCCGCCAAACAGATCTGCTTGCCTTGAATGCAGCGGTGGAAGCCGCACGCGCCGGAACCGAGGGACGGGGTTTTGCCGTTGTTGCAGGAGAGGTCCGCAAACTTGCCGAACGCTCGAGAGCAGCAGCCGGCGAGATTAACGAACTCTCGCTTACCAATGTGAAGGTAGCCGACCGTGCTGGAGAAATTCTGCGCACCATCGTTCCGGAAATCCGCAAGACCGCCGACCTGGTGCAGGAGATTTCCAGCGGCAGCCAGGAACAATCACACGGAGTACAGGAGATCAACCTCTCCATTCAGCAGCTGGATAATGTTGTCCAGTCAAATGCCGCGGCGGCAGAACAGCTGGCCGCTACCTCGGAGGCACTGTCGAAACAGGCGGCTACACTGGAAGAGGTTATGGCATTTTTCCAGCTGGAGGACTAACTGCTGTAAGGGCTATTCCGGCAACACCAGATACCCTGTATTTCCCTGGTCCAGGAATACAATCCCCGGGGTTTGCACGCGGCTGAACTGCAGGCGATCCTGAGCCGGAGGACCTATAAGTGTCAGAAAATACATCCCGTGTCCGGGGTTTGCCCGATATCCGTGCGACAGAAATTCCCTCAGCTGAACGTGATCCGCATCGGTTATAAAAAAGCATCTGTGCTGCGATATCTGGCAGGCAGATCCGGCAGCGCGCTCTACCTGGTACATCAGCAGTCTTTCATGCGCAAAAGAATCATATGAATCCCGCAGGGGTATACTGCGGAGCTCTGTATCAATCACTTCCGTCAGACGCTCATACCAGAGATCCCCGATTTTCCCGCGGAAATACCCTTTCTTCCCGGCAAACAGATGCGATAATCGCAGGATTTCCTGCTGGTATTCAGGGGTGCCGGGGACAGTGGCCAAAAGCTCTACGAATCGAGGCAAAATACCGGTCTCCACACCCAGTGCATACAGTGATCGCACTGCATCATGAGGATTTGTATTTAATCCAGTGTACCGATAATGTATGCGGCACCCCCCTTCATTCCAGCGGCGAAGCTCTTGCAGCATAACCTGCTCCGACTCAGGCATATCAGGCGGATAGTTGTCCCGCCTGCCGAGAACATAATCCTCCACTATCCAGCCGAGCGCATGGGGGGCCTCCCGCAACAGCATTATCGGTGGTGCCATCGGATTACCGCCATCCAAGGTGGCTTTTCGTGGGTGTGACATAATGTGTAACAGACGCAGCAAAAAATCCTGGTTTGTTGCCGCATACCGGCTGCTGCCGACAGCCTCCTGGATATACACGAATTGATGTCTGTCGAGTGTCGTCTGCAGCCGCGGATCAATTGAATCCGGAGGGAACACGATGGACACCTGGTATGAGGAAGCGCCGTTCCCTGTATGGTTCATTCCGGCACAACCGCTTGCAAATCCCACAGCAGTAAGCATCAGAATGAGGAAAACAAACTGTCTCTGAAGGAATACCTCTATTCGGACAGAATACTCCGACCGCTTCATTGCAGGAATATAGCATGGAACAGTTATGTCGTCACCAGATCACCACTCGGACACAGCTTATACTCCCCGCAGGAAGGCTCGCAGATTGCGCAGCGAAAGCAGGATCCCGGCGGATGGACGCAGCGACATGCTGCCCGGATCCTTCATTCCGTATCCAGTCAGCATGGCCGCCAGACTGAGCAGGGTACCGAATACAAACGTCAAACTGTACTGATGCGGCAGGGAGTACCCAAAGAAGTGCAGGGACTGTCCCCAGTCTGCCAGGCGACCGCTTAAAAGCCCAACCCCCAGAGCCATGATCGCTCCGAAGAAATGCAGCATGGAGGTGTAGGCAATCCTGTCCCTGGCCGGGAGGGCGCGGACTATAAGGCGGGATACCAGCAGCAGTACAAGGCGGAGAAAGAAATAACAGAAGAATCCCAGGAGATAATAGAGAATCCAGGGGAGATCCGGCGATACAAACGCCCAGGCTCCTGCACCGGCTATAAGGAATAGATAGCTTAAAATAAGCAAGGGCCGACTGCCCATGCGGTCTGCAAACGGGCGGACAAAACTGCTTGCTGCAATTGCAGCTATCGCAATCCCGATGGTGTAGAGAAACACCATATGTGTCGGTAATCCAGCTTCCCGCTGCAAAAATGCAATCCCGAATGCAAAGACAATCATGGACGATAGCCCAAGCCAGTAGGCAATCACGACACGGGAACGCTCCCGATGCTGCATTGTTTCCCGGAACAGCACAAATACCGTTCGCCCGGTACGATATGCAACATGCTCGTTGGATGGAATACGCTTGATGGAGTACGCCGCAACGGTATTACAACCGGCGCCAAACAGCGGAATACACACCAGCGCCGCGGTCCCGGCTGCAAACTGCATCGAAAGAAAAAGGAAACTCAGTACTTGTGACAGCAGCTGCGAGATGCTCAAGCGAAAATGCAGACGACTGATGAACCGGCCCTCTTCCGCCGGGCGCAGCAGCTGACGCTGCAGCGGATGATGCATCGGGATTCCCGCACTCCGCAATATGGCGAAGGCGGTGTAAATCAGCATGATAACCGTTACGGCTTGCTGGTCCGAGATAAAAAAGAGGGAGGCATAGCAAAAACAGATCATTCCGCGCAGGAACCACGCGGTAAAAAAAACGGTACGGATGTTTACCCCGTGCAGCAGCTTTGGGAGCAGAACGAGCACAATACCGGCTACATGAAATGTGCTGGAGATATACCCCAACTGCAGGTTGGTGGCCCCGTAGGTAATGGCAAGGATACTTATGATGTTTACATTCAGGAGATTGATGCCCAGACCATTCCATACGGCATGCCGCATGTAACAGCGAATCCCCTCCGCCCGATCTTCATCGGACAGAGGGGCTACACCGTGGGCAAAAGACTCTTCCCTGACCGGCTTATGAGGTTTCTGCATAACACCGGCATAGTAGCACAGAAGCCGGGGAGAATCAGCGCAGTTTAGCCGCCAATTCGGTTATATACGCGGCCTGGTATTTGGCTGCCGCCAGCTCTTCCTTGCTTGGAAGGCGGCTGCCGTCGGCCCCGGAAATCGTGGTTGCCCCGTACGGGCTCCCGCCGACTATCTTGTCCACGCCGAACATATCCTGGAAGGTGCTGGGTAGACCGGCGACCACCATTCCCATATGCAGGAAAAAACGCTGGATTGTAACCGCTGCGGTTTCCTGACCGCCGTGCTGGGTGCCGGTCCCGACGATTGCCCCGCCGACTTTGCCCTTCAGCAGCTGCTCAGCCCAGACCTTCCCGGTTTGATCCAGGATATTCGCGACCTGGCCGGGGATGTTGCTGTACCGGGTCGCGGTGACAATAATGAGTCCATCCAGCTCCTCGAAGTCCTGCGGTTCGACCTCCGGTATATGGGCAAAGGCCTTCTGCAAATCTACCGCACCCATCGACTGCAGCACCTCGTGAGGGATTACCTCGGGAAAACGCTTCAGTTCTACCTCGGCGCCTGCTTCACGGGCGCCCTCGGCTGCTGCCTCGGCCATTCGGTACATATGCCCGAATGTTGAATAGAAGAATATCTTGATCTTTGGTTGTGCACTCATGGTGACCTCCTGATGTATTACACCTGTGTATACTGGGAAGGTACGAAAGCCAATCAAAATGGTCAACAAAATACAGCAAATTACCCACCTTCTGAAATCACCGCCGCTGAAATTTACCCTGGATTATTTTTACAACTCGATGTAGGCTATTTAAACGGTTTACTTCACAGATTACCGAGTGTATCAAAAAAAGGAAGGTTCCCATGAAACATATTCGTACAATGATCATACCCGGCGGCATATGGATTGCTGCGCTGCTGCTTTTCGGGTGCGGCTCATACCCTGCGCCACGAAGCGATGCAGAACCGGCGCCGAGTCATTCACCGCTTGCCGAACCGGATGATCCATCACCCGGCCCTGCCGTCTTTCGCGATTTGACACCGATATCGCCAGATAGCGAGCTGAGTCTGGCTGCGGAGAGGGCCGACTGGTACAAGGACGCTGTCTTCTATCATATCTGGATCAACGCGTTCAATGATTCAACCGGCGACGGAATCGGCGACATACCCGGCATCACGGCTCGACTGGATTACCTGGCGGAGCTGGGAGTAAACGGGATATGGCTCTCCCCCTTCTTCGAGTCCGCCAGTACCGAGATCAATCTGCACATGTACGACACCATAGACCACTATCGCGTCGACCCCCGCTTCGGTACCAACGAGGATCTGGACGAACTGCTGCATGAAGCACATGCACGCGGAATCCGGGTAATCTTTGACTGGGTCCCGAATCATGTCTCGGATCAGCACCCCTGGTTCCTTGAATCCGCCGCCGGAGAGAACAACCACGATGACTGGTTTATCTGGCGCGATGAACCCGGCAGCCAGGAAGGTCCATGGGGACAAACCGTCTGGCACAGGCATACCAACGGCAGCCGCTACTACGGGGTATTCTGGTCCGGCATGCCGGATATCAACTATCGCCATCAAGCTGCCAAGGATGCCATAACCGACGTCGCGGTTTACTGGCTGAACCGGGGATTTGATGGGCTTCGGGTTGATGCAATAAAGTACCTGTACGAGGATGAGCGGTCGATCCGCGGCGGATATGAGGACGAGGAGGAAACCTTCGAGTACTTTCAGGGCTTCCGGGAGCAGATTCTGGATGCCTACAGCAATCAGAGCAACAACGGCGAGGAGGACGATGAGGGCCACCGCTACCACAAGTTCATGGTCGCCGAGAACTGGACCCGCAGCCAGGACAGCCTGGAGGGGTATATGGTGGATTCCGGTGGACAGTCCGGCTTTCATATGACCCTGGACTTTCCGTTTGCCTATGCAGTCTCAAATCGTATACCAATCCAGCTGAGCAATCACTGGAAATGGGTTACGGACGGACTACACCCCGAGGCCTGGATGGCCACCTTTCTCTCCAATCATGACAACGTAGTGCCTCGGCCGATCAGCCTGCACGGGGAGCCCCTTGTGCGGGCGGCAGCTGCAGCACAGCTGCTTGGCCCCGGAACACCATTTGTATACTACGGTAATGAAATCGGCATGGAGGACGCTGAGCGTTTCGCCGGCGGCGGTCATGCCGACCGACGCCATCGGCAGCCCTTTGAATGGGATAAGGCGGAAGCCCAGATGGATGACCCGGACAGCCTGCTGCATCATCACCGGAAACTGGCCGAACTCCGCCATTCACGCGTCAGCCTGCGTCGCGGAGACTACACCATGCTCTCGACATCAGACCGCACTCTGATATTCCTGCGCAGCCGGGATGAGGAGACCACCCTGGCCGCGATAAACCTGGGGGATACAGCGGTGGAGATTGATCTCGAACTGCCGGATGGGTTTACTGATTCACAACGTATCTTTACCGATCGCAGTGAAAACCTCCATGCAGAAAACGGCCGGCTGACCGGAAGCCTGGACGCGGCGGCAACAGCAGTGTGGTCTCTGGAATGAAAGAGTCAGCATCTTTGACGAAAATTTCCATGCAGTATACAATTGTATATGCCTTGGGTATTTTTATCCAAAACAATCTTCTCGCCGGCGAATAGTACAAGAACAGCTGTGCAGCGGCGCCTGCTGCACAGCTTTCTATTTTTCCTCCTCTTCCTGCCGTCACCCGCTTTTACCATTACCCCGGAAGATATAATCTCACAATCACAGATCATCATGCTGCTCATAGAGCCTGAAAGCGGCAGAATTGTGCAGGCAAATCCTGCCGCAACCGCTACTACCAGGGTGGCAACAATAGAAGCCGCGTAGGATTCAAAAAGATCCGCTCCCATACCGGCGATATCCCCGACATTATCTCCAACGTTATCGGCAATGACGCCCGGATTACGGGGATCATCCTCAGGAATTCCGGCCTGTACCTTTCCCACAAGGTCCGCGCCAACATCAGCACCCTTGGTGAAGATACCTCCGCCGACCCTTGAAAACAGTGCAATCGAAGAAGCACCGAAACTGAAACCAACGATTATGTTAACCAGTTCGT
>CAZANF010000028.1:0-15565 GCA_964486425.1 uncultured Spirochaeta sp.
CGGTATGCTGATATGGTAGCCGGGCTGAGATGCCGGATCTGCGCCTGATACTCCAGAAATCTGGTAATAATTTCAGTATTCATCCGGTATCCCCTGCAGGAAGGCGGGTGCAAGCTCATCTGCATCCGCAAGCACTCCGGCCCCATCCAGCACCAGCTCACGGCAGCCGTCACCGAGCACGCTCTCATACCCGGCCTTATGCACCATTACCTCACGCCGGCCGATTGCGTAATCCGCCGTGATCAAGGCACCGCTTCCGCGAGGGGCTTCAACCACTATCGTGAGGGCGGATAATCCGGCAATAATCCTGTTCCGCTGCGGAAAGTGATGCTTCCGCGGCATGGTTCCCGGCGGGAACTCGCTGATTAGTGATCCCCCTTGAACCATCATCCGGGATGCCAGGCGAGAGTTTGAACGCGGATAGATACGGTCTACACCGGAACCGAGCACCGCTATGGTTGTCCCTCCCCCCTGTAAAGCCCCCGCATGTGCCGCCGCATCAATCCCGAGAGCCAATCCGCTGACAACCGCATAGCCCAACCGCACCAGTTTCTGCCCGACGGAATACGCAGCCTGTCGCCCCTCCGTTGTCGGACGACGGGTTCCTACTACACTTACACACGGCTTTTCACACAGATCGCCACGAATATACAGCACTACAGGCGGATCGGATATCTCGCGCAGCAAGGCCGGATATCGTGTGCTCCACAGATGAACGGGAGAAATACCTGCAGTCGGCATCCATGCAAGCTCACGCCGCACCTGTTCAATCAACTCATCCGCCTGAAAACTCTGCCCCCTGTACGGTCTTCCAACAGCCTGCAGCAGATCACGGGCCGAAACCTTTCGCAGATCCTCAATGCCGGAATAGATCTCCTGCAGAAGCAGCTGCTCGCGAGTAGCCAGAAAAGGAAGATGCTGCAGTGCCATAGCTAATTCCAGCATTAACTTCCCTCCATGAGCTGTGTACGGAGCTGATTCGCCTCTCTGCGAACATCCGTATTCGGAGTCAGGTCGATTATTGCATCGTAATCTGCAATCGCTTCCTGTACGTTCCCCAATGCAGCGTGGGCGTATGCCCGGACAAATCGTCCGTCGATGTGCTTGCGCTGCCGCTCCAGTAACCGGTCGAGATGCGGCAAGGCATCATCCGGGCGGTCCAGCTCAAAAACCAGAAGCACCGCAAAACCGTATAATGCCTGACTAAGATTCGGATTTAACTCAAGCGCCCGGGAATATGCGGCCTCGGCAATGTCAAAGAGACTCTGCTGTTCAGCAGGGTCGTATTTTGCCTTCGCCGTCTGAGCCGCCGCCACGGCATAGTAGCTGTGCAGCTGAGCATTGGCAGGAGTTATCTCCAGGGCGTTCTCAAGGGCTTCCATGGCCGGTCCGTACATCTGTCGATCAAGATATCTGATGCCCAGCATACGATAATAGATCATAAGCTGACCGTTCGCTTGTACCTTTTCATCTACGATATCGCGATAAGTACTCACCTCGCTCTCAAGCTCCTGAATACGGGCATCCTCTATCTCCTGTCCTGAAAACCCGGATTCTTCCAGCCGGGCGACCCGCTCGACAAGCGGATCACGGGACTCACAGGCGGATACGACAACCGCAGTACCGATGAGCAGCAACATGAGCGAATTTTGTGTTTTCATGCATACCCTCCGATACTTAATACTCGTTTTCCCCATCCCGGCCATTACTCCGGTATTTTTTTTCCAGTGAAACATCCCCAATGGAGATTATTCTCATCTGCATTACAAGGCTTCCTTGATTGATTCCTCAGGATCCAGCTGTATTTCGGCACGAGGATGATACACCCGGTGGATCTCCTGCAAGGCGGTGGTGTCGATATGGGTGTAGACCTGAGTGGTGCTTATGTCAGAGTGTCCCAACAGCTCCTGAACAGCCCGCAGGTCTGCGCCTCCTTCCAGCAAATGGGTAGCGAAACTGTGCCTGAGGGTGTGTACCTTGGCATCAATCCCGGCCCGGGCGGTCAGTTCCTTGAAACGTTTCCATATCCCCTTCCGGGAGATTCCTGCGCCCCTGCGTCCGACGAATACATGCTGCTGATCAATTCCGGTAAGCTTCGGGCGTCCCTCATCCAGATAGCGTTTAAGCCAGTGTCTGGCCTCACCCCCCATCGGTACCAGGCGCTCTTTCCGTCCCTTGCCGTAAACTCGAACTATCCTCTCACGCAAAAAGACATGAGACAGCTCAAGGTCCACAGCCTCGGAAATACGCAGACCACATGAATAAAGCAGCTCGAAGAGTGCGCGATCACGCAATCCCAACGGGTCTTCGACCTCAATAGAATCCAGAATCTGCTCTACTTCATCCACAGACAGTACCCCGGGCAGATGCATCCTCGCCTTGGGCAGCTCGACTACCATCGCAGGATTATCCTCCCGAAGGCGTTCCAGAATGCAGTATTGATACAGGGATCGCAAACTGGAAACAGCCTTTGCCACTGTTCGCGCATCAATTCCGCCATCCTGCTGCCGCAGAACAAGGTAGGCCACGATGGTCTGCGGGTCCGCATCCACTATCGTCTGCTGCTGTGTCTCCAGGTAGGCAACAAAACGCAGGCACTCGCGATAGTAGGTTTCCACGGTGGCTTCGGCCAAATGCAGTTCCACCTGCACATAATCGCGAAATCGTTCAATCAATTGCTGATTGGTCATCTACATCCCCGAGCCGCCGGCAGCCTTTCGCAACCGAACAATGGTCGGCAGTTCCAGCTGGCCTTCGTCATCCTGGTGCCCTGTTCGTCCGCCCTTGCGTGAGGTGAGCAGGCGATTCCAGCTCTCCAGCGACATAACCTCTTCCTGCTTTGGCTCTTCGGCTGCCGGGGCCTCACCTTCCGCGTTCTGAGACACGGTCTCTTTCTGAAAGCCGGTAGCAACCACGGTAACCTTTACCGTGCCCTCAAGGTTTTTATCGATTACGGTACCGGAGATAATCAGCGCATCGTCATCGGCGGTGTTTGTAATGATGTTTACCACCTCCTCCAGCTCCATAAGCCCGAAGTCACGACCGCCGGTTACATTTACCAGTATGCCCTTGGCGCCTTCAATATGCGCATCTTCAAGCAGAGGGTTGTTAATGGCATTTGTTGCAGCATCTACCGCTCGATTATCTCCTTCGCCCAGACCGATTCCCATAAGGGCATCACCCTGCCCGCTCATGATGGTCTTCACATCGGCAAAATCAATATTGATGTCGCCGGGAACGGTAATCAGATCCGAAATACCCTGGACGCCCTGACGCAGGACGTCATCGGCCATGAGCAGGGCCTGTTCGTACGGGGTTTTACGTTCAACGATACGCAGCAGGTGCTGATTCGGAATGGTAATAAGGGTGTCCACGTTGTCTCTCAGCTTAGCAATTCCTTCCTCGGCAAGCTGCGATTTACGGCGCCCTTCAAAGTCAAACGGCTTGGTGACTACAGCAACCGACAGAATCCCCAGTTCATGGGCAATCTGTGCGATTACCGGTGCCGCACCGGTACCTGTTCCTCCGCCCATTCCTGCGGTAATAAACAGCATGTCCGCGCCGCGAATGATATCGGCAAGTGCGTCCTTGTCCTCAAGAGCGGCCTGTTCGCCGATCTCCGGCTTACCGCCGGCTCCCAGGCCACCGGTCAGCTTTCGGCCCAATGGGATTTTGTTTGCAGCCTGACAGCCATGCAAGGCCTGCAGATCCGTGTTCACGGCAATAAACTCCACATTCCGGAGTCCGCCTTCAATCATACGGTTCACCGCGTTGCTGCCGCCGCCGCCGACGCCGATTACCTTTATAATAGTCGGACTATCCGGCATCAAGCTGCCGCTTTCCTCAATTACATTCAATTTCATACTCCCCTCCCATGATTAGTATGCCTGTTTACTCGAAAAAATTACGTATCCAAGCGCCGAAGCCTTTCAGCAGCGACGAGTGCGACTCCTTTTTTACCGTTGAGGTTTCTCCGACACTTGCGCGAGATGCGCCGTGCAGAACCAGCCCCACCACAGAGGCGAACTCGGGGCTTCGATACTGGTCTGTTATTCCGCCGAAGTTCCCCGGAAGCCCTACCCGCGCTGCAGTCTGAAAGACCTCCTGGGCAAGCTCTACTGCTCCCGGCATAAGTGCGCCCCCGCCGGTGAGCACAACCCCCCCGGCAAACCGATCCCGGTAGCCTTTGGCGACAACCCTGTCCCTCACCAGCGAGAATATCTCCGCCATCCTCGGCTGTACTATTGAGCAGATATCCATCTGCGAGATACTGATCGGCGGTCTTCCGCCGACCGCAGGTATAATGACCGGCTCATCCGCATCAACCATGGATTCGTGACACACCCCGGATTCAATCTTGATTTTTTCCGCCGCTTCTACCGGGGTTTTCAGCATATATGAAAGGTCACCGGTTACCTGCGCACCGCCGATCGGCAGCACCGAGGTAAAATACGGCGCGCCTTCAATGTACAGCAGGGCATCGGTTGTTCCTCCGCCCAAGTCGATCAGCAGGACACCGAGCTCCATTTCATCCTTGGTAAGCACAGCCTTACCGGATGCAAGCGATTCCAGGATGATATCCTCTACCTTGAATCCGGCTCTGTTCACACACTTGACCAGATTTTGTGCACTCGTTACCGAGCCGGTAATTATATGCACTTCAGCTTCCAGGCGCACCCCGATCATATCCAGCGGGTCCTTGATTCCACCCTGGTCATCTACAATAAACTCCTGCGGAATCACATGCAGCAGTTCACGGTCCATAGGTATTACAACCGCCTTGGCGGCCTCAAGGACTCGATCATAATCAATCTTTTTGATTTCCCGGTCCCGGGAAGTTACCGCAACAACCCCGCGGCTGTTAATTCCTTCTATGTGCCCGCCGGCAATACCTGTGATTACCGCAAAAACATCCCTTCCTGCCATCTGCTCGGCCCGCTCGATCGCCAGGCTGACAGACTGAAGGGTTGATTCAATATTGATTACAACCCCCTTCCGCAGCCCGTGCGAAGGGGCTTTGCCGATACCGATTATCTCAATATTGCCATATTCGTTAAACTCAGCAACAACTGCGATCACAGAGGTAGTTCCAATATCCAAGCCGACGATAACGTCATCGTATGTCACGAATTAGCCCTCCCTCTTGGTGTATATCACATCGTCGCCGCGAAAATCAATTTCCAGCATCTCATTCAGAATATCCTGCTCGCTCAGTACATCCAGAATACGAACGATTCCGGAAATTTTCACCGGAGCAAGCTCCTCACCAATCCGCACCGGTACCGTTACATGCGTGAAGTAGAGCACTAGATCGAACCGGTGTTCATGCACCGGCTCAAACTCTACCTCGGATATAATCTCAAACAGGACAGGATGCTTCATACGCAGGGAGGACAGATCAGCAAGCACACTTCTCAACGGACCAGGAAGCCGGTTGCCTAATTCAGCATTCGCTATCTCGAATCCACCCAGTACCGGGAGGCTGCCGTAATCGCGAGGAAGTCCCCAGCCAAAGACCACCCCCTGCTCGTCAACAATCACCGGAACAGACCGCCCGTTAACCTCGCCCATGGTGATAGCCAGCGGAGTTCTTTCGGTAAGAATTATCCGAAGTGTGCCGGGAAAGCTCTTCTCCACCTCAACCTCTTGTACCCGAGGGATTGCGGCGATCGCGCGCTCGATTCCGACCGTGTCCACGGAAAAATAAAGGTCCTGAGTTGATATGCCGGCGTAGTCCAGCAGCTGATCGGTGTCCAGAGCGACATCGCCCTCTATGATAATGTCGGTTATCGCCACTCGCGGTGCGACTACCGTCTGAAACAGTATTTCCGCAACAAAGAGGGCAGACCCGACAAACAGCACGATAAACAGCAAACGTCTGAATATCCCGTTCCGTGATGATTCGGTGGTATTCATACTGGAGGTACGACGATACTGTACTGGATTCTGTTGATAGAACACTCGATCAGCCAAGATCACCTCCCGGCTCATGATCAACATATCGGGAGAGATTCAGGAGCAGCCCGCACATCCACAATGTCACCAGAGCCGATGTGCCCCCTGAAGAGAAGAAAGGTAATGTTATGCCGGTTGCCGGTACAACGCCGGAAACCACCGCCATATTCAGCATGGCCTGATACAGGACGGCGGCGCTCAGGCCGAAGGCAGTGAGCCGAACGAACCCGTATTTGGCTTGTTTCGCAATGCAAAATCCACGATACCCCAGGTACAGGAACAGTCCAAGTACCGCGAATACTCCGACAAAACCCAGCTCCTCACCAACTATCGCAAACAGAAAGTCACTGTGTGCTTCCGGCAGCAGACCGAATTTATACCGCCCCATACCGATTCCCTGTCCCCACAGCCCCCCGGTCTGCAGTGCTGTCTGCGACATCAGCACCTGGTAGCCTGATCCGCTGGGATCTATACCAGGTTCCAGAAAGGTCAGGATCCGGTTTACACGATGTTCACGGGAAAGAATCAGGAGGGTAAGCAGCGGCACCGCCATAATGAACAGCCCGACAAAATATCGCAGCTTTACACCGGCAACAAAGAAAATCGCAGCGGCTATGCCGACAATGAAGACAGTTGTGGAAAAATCATTCTGCAGATATACCAGCCCGGACAGCAGACCGGTCATCATAAGCGGGGGAAGAAGGGTGTTTACCGGGTCATCGAAACGATCCTGCTTTCTACCCAGCAGACAGCCCAGATACAGAACAAGCGTGAGCTTTAACAGCTCCGACGGCTGGAAGGTGAACCCGGCGAATACAATCCAGCGGCGAGCACCCAGATATGCGACCCCGAACTGCGGAACAAAGGTGAGCAGCAGCAGTCCCATGTTTAGAACCACTGCAAACGGTACGATTCGTTCAATTAGCCGCAGATCTATACGGGACAAAACGAGTGCACCTATTAGCCCTACCCCAATAAGGATACCTTGCCGCTGCACAAAGTAAAAGGGGTTCTGAAACAGCGCATCCGCACGCGAGTATGATACCGAAAACAGCATAGACAGACCGAACCCGGCAAGCAGCACGGTGGTGAGTAATAGCGAACGATCAAATCGACGCATATGCCCTGTTTCGATAACAAATACGTTACTCATATAACTCCAAACCAACCCATATTTGAATCAACCCCTTAACGAATCTTCAACGTCGACAGACTCAGGATTGCAAACAATCCACCCAGAATCCAGAATCTCAGCACTACCTTGCTTTCAGCCCACCCCTCCAGTTCAAAATGATGATGTAGCGGCGCCATCTTGAACACACGTTTGCCGGTAAGTTTGTAACCTGAAACCTGAATAATTACCGAAAGGGTTTCAATGACAAATACCCCCCCTACAACAATCAGCAGGATTTCATGCTTGATCATCAATGCAACCGTCGCAACGACCCCGCCGAGGGCAAGACTCCCGGTATCTCCCATCATGACCTCTGCCGGATGCCCGTTGAACCATAAAAATCCGACGCAGGCACCGACTACAGCCATACACAGAACCGCCAGCTCCCCGGCACCGGGCACATACGGAATCTGCAGATACTGCGAGAAATCGACTCGTCCTGCAACGTAGGCCAGCATACCAAAGGTTAGCGCAACCAGGATTACCAGGCCAGTGGCTAAACCATCAAGGCCATCCGTCAGATTCACCGCATTCGAAAAGCCGACGAGCCACAAAATTACGAAAGGAATGTAGAGGATCCCCAGGTCGAGCACAGGATTCTTCACCATTGGAACAAACAGTAAGGTAACCCCATCCCGTCCACTGGTATACAGCAAAAACGCCACTGCACCGGCAATACATATCTGCGCGGAAAACTTCACGGATGCAGAAAGACCACCGGAATTCTTCCTGCGAATCTTGGAATAATCATCTACAAATCCTATCGCCCCGAATCCCAGAATTGATGCCAGCCCTATCCAGGTAAAATTGCTGCGGACATCCATCCACAACAGGATGGCCAGAACCATTGAGAGTATAATAAGCACCCCGCCCATAGTAGGGGTTCCGGATTTAACCTGATGGCTCTGCGGGCCGTCCTGGCGGATTTCCTCACCGAACTTCAAACGTCTCAGCAGCTCAATTATTGCCGGACCGAACAGAAAGCTGATCAGCAGGGATGTAACCGCGCCGTATGCAGCCCGAAAGGTTATATACTGAAAGATATTAAACGGCGTGAAGTACTCGGTTAACGGAAACAGCAGTTCCTTCAGCATCGTGCACCTCCGAATTGCGGCGCATGCTGAATACGCTCGCTGATAGCTTCCAGACCGATTCCTCTGCTTCCCTTCAGGAGCACCAGGTCTCCGGAGACCAGGTAATCCATTACATCACTGATAATTTCCCGGGTATTTCGACCTGTGGAAAAGACCCCCGGATTCTCCTGTACGGTAGAGTCCTCACCGGCAGCCTTGATAAAGGCTTCACCAACGAGATACAGATGATCAAACCCGACTGCGGACTGCAGCAGACGACGATGTTCCCCAGGCGAGTTCTCGCCCAGTTCAAGCATATCCCCCAGAACGGCAATCTTTCTTCCCTTCCATGGCACAGCCCGGAAAAACTCCAGTGCAGATCGCATACTATCAGGATTTGCATTGTAGCAATCCTGTATGATGGTGACCTCTCCGCGAAGAATCTGCCCTCGTCCAAACGGCGGCTCAACCCCCTCCACTCCCTGAATAATGGACTCCGGAGAGGCACCAAGCTCTACCGCAACACTGATCGACGCCAGAACATTCTGCAGATTATGCATACCCGGAAGGGGAAAAACCATTTCCCTGTTGGACCAGCGCACGCGCACACCGTCCAGACCCAAATCATCGACCCCCTGAATCCCCGGGGTATGATGCATGCCAAAGGGGATTACCTGACCCTGGATGCTTTCAGCAAGGTAGTCATAGTACGGCTCATCCTCCGGCAAAAAGGCTCGCTGCCGCCCGGAAAAACTGGAAAAAATTGCTTTTTTTTCCTCAGCAATTCCCTGTTGCGATCCGATATTTCCGATATGGGCAACCCCAATGTTTGTAAGCACCCCAACGTCAGGTAAAACGAGGCGGGAAAGTACAGCCATCTCACCTCGCTCACTCATTGCCAACTCAAACACCCCATACCTGTGGTCGTCTGTAATGCCAAAAGCAGCGATCGGAACGCCGATGACAGAGTTATAATTCCCTGGAGTTTTAAATATCGAGTATTCACGGGACAGGATTGAAGCAATAATTTCTTTGGTAGTAGTTTTCCCGTTACTGCCGGTTATAGCAATCTTTACAAGGCGCTCACGTCCGTCAATATACCAGCGGGATAACCGCTGCAGCGCGGATAACGCATCGTCGACAATCAGCAATCGCTGGTGAAGCTCCCGCGGCAGTTCCGTGAATACATGCTCGGCTCGATGCTCCGACACGAGTGACAGAACAGCACCATTCTCGAGAGCCTGCATAATGAAATCGTGCCCATCGGTAAACCTTCCCGGCAGCGGGACAAACAAGGCCCCGGGTTCAATATGCCGGCTGTCGATTCCAACCGAAGTAATCAGCGAAAATTCACTGCATTGCGGATGTAATGCACCGCCCAAACTCGTAGCCGCAGTACGCAGGCTAAAGGGAACACCAACGGGGCTATTCACTGCGCGCCTCCCGTGTCTTTATGTACAGAACTGGAGTCGGGGCATTGTATTCATATCTTGGATCTGCTTCCGCCACAGATCTGATATGCGCCGGACTCATAAGCATGGAGATTTCAGCGATTGCGCGCTTGTTTGCCTCTATGAGTGAACGTTGCTCACGATCCATGCTTCGTATTGCATTTTCCTGCTGTACAAAGCGAAAGGCATGAAATGCATTGGCAAACATGAGCACCGGTATACACAGCAATAGTCCCAGAAACAACTTCTTCTTCATCCAGACCTCGGAAATTCAGCTATTTTCTGCACGACGCGAAGCTTGGCACTCCGGGACGGCGGATTTTCTCTTATTTCTATCTCATCGGCGCAAATCGGCCTTTTGTTTATTAGTCGCAGAACAGGATCCACCTCTATTGCTCCCTTCACGGTTTCAGGCGCGGGAACCGATGGTCTCGACAGATTCCGGAAGAATTGTTTGACCATTCTGTCCTCCAGACTATGGAAGGTAATGATACCGAATCGACCGCCAACCTCAAGGCAATCAACGGCGCCATGCAATGCCCGATCCAGCCTGCCCAGCTCATCGTTTACAGCAATACGCAAGGCCTGAAAGGTCTTGGTCGCCGGATGAATCCGACCATGCCGGTAGGCCGAAGGGACCGCACCAAAGACTACATCCGCCAGCTCAACGGCGGTTTCAAAACCGCTGTTCCGACGATGCTGTACAATTGCACGCGCAATGCGACGACTGTATCGTTCCTCACCATAGCGGAAAATGATATCAGCCAGATCCTTCTCCGGGGCAAGCAGCACAATGTCACGTGCAGACTCCCCCTGGTCCGGGCGCAGACGCATGTCCAGCGGCTCATCAGCTCGAAAACTGAAGCCCCGTTCACCCGCCTGATAGTGAAACACGCTGATGCCCAGATCCAGGAGGATACGATCGGGTTTGACTGCCAACGGGTAGGACCCCAGAAACTCATCAAACCAGGTATTAATCAGTCGAACCCGATCGTTGTAAGGAGATAATCTCCCCTCCGCCCGTGCCAAAATATTCGGATCGGTTTCCAGTCCCACCAGGGACAGATCCGGAAACCGTTCCAAAAATGCTGCTGAATGCCCTCCCTCTCCTAGAGTACCATCAATCATCAGTTGTGATCGGCTGTCAGGCGCCATATGTTCCAGCACCTGTCCGGCCATTACCGGCCTATGATAGTACCTCTGCATGTATCCCCTCTATCATGCCTAGGAAAACGGGAGGAGCTCTCCCAGTCCTTCAGCAGCACTTTTAAATTCTGCTTCTTTCTCATCCAGATACGCACGATACTCGTCCGCATCCCAAATCTCCAGATACTGGGCGATACCAAGGATCACCGTATCTTTCTGCAAGCGGGCATATTCCCGCAGTGACGGCGGGATGGTAATTCGACCTGCCTTATCGATCTCGACCTCCTGGGCCGGAGCGATAATACGCCGCTGGATCAGCCTGGCTTGAGCATTAAAAGGCGATGTCGATCCCATAATGGAATCCGATAACCTTTTCCAGTTTTCCGGAGGAAACATCCAGATGCATTGTTCAATACCTTGTGTCAGAACCAGTCCGCCGGGAAGCTCGGCCCGGATGCGCGACGGAATGAGCAAGCGCCCCTTCTCGTCCAAGGTATTTCTATAATCCCCCGTTAACATCACTCACCACCACTTCTCCCCAAAAATTACCACTTTCCCCCACTTACATCCTCTATACTATTACAATCCGCTTTGTTGTCAACCTGGGCGACAGAATATATTACGTTAATTGAAGAGAGAAGACACAATATGGTTAACACCTGTTTATTGCTACGCTACATACAGCGCTCGGCATATTGATAAAAAAACCGTCGGACAGAAATATCCGACGGCATACAGGAATTACCAGTAGTGCTTGAGATTTAGTATGGCTTGATTTTATGCAGTTCTTTCTTGGAAAAGGTGACCACAGACTCGGAGCCTGCGAAATCACGATAATCAATATCCGGAAAAATCAGATCCTTTCGTTCAAGCTTTGTCAGCCAGTCCGTGCTTATGCTTCCTCTTCCCAGATACTCATAAATCTGGGCAAAGTTCGCAAGATGCTCCTTGACACGGCTAACCGCATAATTAACGGTCGTACCGGCCCGCATAATAAAAGGCCAGTCGGAGGCTTGCACCAGCAGCAGCTCTCGGGCTGCCTGATTCAGCGCACGCTGCTTGACCCCGTCTTCATTAGGGAAACGGGCGACTAATTCGTGCATGCGCTCGATAGCTTTATGAATATGACGATATATCCAGTCATTAGAGCCGTCGAGCCATACTTCACTGTAGCCCTTGTTACCCCATGACGAGAACGCAGGCTGTACCGTCTGGTATGGCTTGTCGGTTTTGAGAAAGTCATGTGGAACAGCCGAGCTCAACGGGACATCCTCGGAGGAAATCAGCCGGAGAACCTGTTCCAGCCACGCAGTTCCTTCAAACCACCAGTGGCCGAACAGCTCTGCATCATATGGACATGCAATCACCGGCTCCCGGTCCATAAAGCGATTGATAAGCTGAACCTGCTGGATCTGTCTATTCACAAAATTATGAGCATGCTCACGAACACGATTCATAGCCTGTTCGGGCTGATACGGTTCTTTGTCATTTGAATGCTGATTGGTAATGCGGTAGTATTTTACCCCGGTATTAATGCGGATCTTGTCCGGATGGATATACGGTCCGATATAATCCATTGGAAGATCAAAACCGATATCCCGGTAGTACTCGCGATACATTGGATCACCGGGATACCCGACATCCGAAGACCATACGGCATTTGCAGACGCAAGATCCCGTGGAAACACCAGTAACCCGTTCGGGGTTCGTACTGGTGAATACACCCCGTACTTTGGCCGGATTGCAGAAAAGAGAACTGCATGCGCAGCGGAAAAGAAGTATTCAATCCCATGTCGGGCCAAACTGTGCTCCAGGCCCTCGTAATATCCGCATTCCGGCAGCCACATACCGCGCGGGGGAGAACCGAACACTCGCGTGTGCTCCTGTACCCCCAGTGCAATCTGCGCATTTATTGTTTCAGGATACTGCTGATACAGAGGCAGGTAGCTATGGGTTGCAGCAGTAGTCAGCAGCTCAAGCCTGCCGCGTTTGGCAAACTCGGAAAATCCGGTGAGGATATTCTTCTGATACAGGTGCACGAAATCATCATAATTGGACTGAAACAAATCCAGATACATATGGGCGAGCGGTTCAAATGCTGCATCCCCCTTGGTGCGTTCACATTCCTTCTGCGACAAGTCAATTAATCGCAAAACATGGTCTACGTAGCGATCCTGAAGCAGCGGATCCGAAAGCATTGCCGACAGGGTTGGCGAGATCGACAGGGCCAGTTTCATGGAGACATCATCGTTATCCAGCCTGCGCAGCATCCGCAGCAGCGGCAGATAGGTTTCAGAAATTGCCTCGAACAACCAGTCTTCTTCCAAAAAACGTGCATGTTCAGGATGTCGAACAAACGGCAAATGCGCATGCAGAACGAATAAAATCTTGCCCATTATCACTCTTTCACCTTATTCCAGAAAGTATTGCTCGGAAAACGTGCGAATACGCTGCGGCACACTTGCGCCGAATGAGGAAACACCTAGATTCTCGATACCGGAAATTGCAATAAGTGCGTCGGAAGACGCATCTTCATCAGCGCGGGGTCCCAGAAAACCAACCGGGACAAGTATTGTATTAGAGACCGCAATCATTACCTCGGTATCATCCAGCTGAAGAATTAATCGTACCCTGTAGTATGAATCACGATTGGGAAGATTGATGTACCAGTTTGTATCCTCAAAAGAAACAGGTACATCGAAGGAATCAATAATTGTTCCTTCCTCGCCGTCACAGCAAGCAACCTCCATTACCCGCAAAACCAAACCGGTAAATTCCTGTTCATGGGTCTCGGCTAAATCACGGAGATGGGAGTCATTTATGTCCCAGTAACAGAAGGCCCAGGCAGGATCCCGCAGCAGCAAGGATATCCGGGATTCATTATACCGCCGGGGAAGCTCGACCTCAGTTGAGGACATATGATCATTCGCGATCAGTTCTTCCTGGATATCGTACTTTTTCTCCTGAACCTTCACCGGATTATTATTCGCGGCATTGTGCTCAATACGGATATCTTGGTATGCATCCATCAAGGCGGAAATTAATGCGTCCCGACCTTTGTCTTCGGTCCAGTCTACCTCAAACTCATCCGCCAGGGATATCAAGACTTCATCGGAGAGGTTCTGCAATCGCTCAAGAGTCATTCGGTACCTCCATGATGCTGAGATCGTAGGTTTTTTTAGCTCTGCCTGTCAAGACCGGAATAACAAGCAAATATTTCAGGCTGCGGATAACTGCTCACCTGGAATCAAGCGGGAAGCGACGGTCAACTGCATTGCCGCCATGCGTGTAAGCCAGAACACGGAGCAAACCACCGTCAGGAATGCCGTAGATGATATACCTGCCATCGCGAAACCGTACATCTACATCATCCGGATGCCTGTGTTCTGCGGTTGTATAATCCCGGTGAAGTACCTCCACCCCGTCTACAAATACCGTAAAGCTCTGAACCGGCCGCAGCTGACGATTTTCTGCAGTTCCCATCCATACACCAATCTCAAGCTCGATTGTATGCAGATAGGGATCATCAAAATCCTCATCGGACAGAACTATACGGACCTCTCCCTCCGGATTCATCGTCAGGGGCAGCAACAGCTCAGGATTAACCCATGCCGCAAGCCTGGAATCGAGCAAAGCGGCATAATGCCCCTGCGGCAGCAGGACCTGCAGAAGCATAAAATCGCGATCATGGGAAGTAACCTGAACTTCACCCGAGAAAAGAGAGTTGCCGCTTTCGACCTCAGCCCGGAACAGCAGTTGATCATCAGGTACCGGGAGCATTTCCGTTAGGGGTTCCCGTAGCACTCCGCGCAACAATCGCCCGGAGTCCGTTTCTCTCCCAAAGTACCCATTCACTTCATCGGGTTCAGGCCATCCAAAACCGGCTATGGAAGCAGGAGCGATCATACCCGCAACTGCGGCCGCTATCAGAAAAAACGGAACAAGCACCCTCATATCTGCTCCCCGAAATGATACAATACCGCCCACTCGTCATTCCATATCAGCAGCCCGTCTTCCCGCGGCATGATATCAGCGGATACCGGCAGCAGCCCCAGCCAGAAAAGGCCACCCCATTGATTCCGGAGTTCCATTGTACGCAGCGGTTGTGATGCCTCGACACCCGATGTAATCTGCAGATGCGCAGGGAAATTAAGCATCGAATAAAAATCATACCCGTCCGGCAAGGATTCAGCTGCCCCGTTCTCGCGTATCAGAATTCTATCCCGCGGCAGAAACAGCGTGTCGCCATGCATACGCAGTTCAAGCGGTGATTCGGCAGGATAGGTAAGGACAACCGTATCGACAATCTTTGCCGGATCCGGCAGCATTCGTTTTTCCAGGGCCATTATCGATCCCCCGACAGCTATCCATATCTCGTCGGCGCGAAATCCGATACCCAGAATCGGGTTGTCATCCTGCTGCCTGACGGTTCGGATTACCCCTGCATCATCTACCAGATGAACACTGCCGCCTGCGGTTCCAAGAAAAGCTACTCCATGCAGCACCTCAACGGCAGTAATTATATCCTGCAGCTCAACCTCCCAACGCGGTTCACCGTCCAGGGTAAAGGCCTTCAGATAGTCCAGATAGGAACTGATGATAAAGGGATGCTCATCCCGAAAAAAAAACCTTCCGGTGCCGTTCAATACGAACGCAGGACGCCCTGCGCTATCGTACACCTGGACCTCCCCATCTGTTATCGGGGCGGCGGCACTGAAACCGGAACTGAAGGCAGCTCCCTGCTCATACCTGCGATGTGAAACAAT